>CAXMPH010000009.1:14958-15238 GCA_964195055.1 uncultured Chthoniobacterales bacterium
GAGATTGGCAAAATCCTAGGAACTTCAGAGGGGACTGTCCGCTCTCGCCTTTTTTATGCCCATCGCCAACTGCAAAACTATCTCCAAGATTTTCTTGGAAAATAACTTATGAACAATGATGTCCACAAACTTCTTCGGCTCAAACGTCATGAGCATCCTACGCCAGACTACTTCGAGCGCTTCCTTGATCAATTTCACGAGCGCCAGCGTGCCGACTTGTTGCAGCAACCAACCTTAAGCCTGCTCTGGGATAGAATGGTTAATGCCTTTCCTGATTTTC
>CAXMPH010000010.1:0-259 GCA_964195055.1 uncultured Chthoniobacterales bacterium
CGAGCGAACTACGGGGCCGCTCGGTGGAGTCATTTGGCCAAAAAGCGAGGAGGTGACCAGAAAAAGAAAAGAAAGGAGAAAAAAACGGGAGCTCATTTTGAATAGGTCGAGCCAAATTAGAGATGGCTCAATAAACCTTCTGTTACTGGGCCAAAGGCCTCTCGAGGTCAAGCGGGAAACAGGCAGACTTGGCCTTCGAGGATTTTTCGATTAGATTGAGCCTTATGTTGCCAGCCTTAAAGGAGTGGGACGTCATCTG
>CAXMPH010000010.1:269-14839 GCA_964195055.1 uncultured Chthoniobacterales bacterium
CGAGCAGGCGATCGTGGTTCGCCAAGGCGGCATCGCCGAGGGCCGCCAGGGATTTCGCTTCGATCATGAAGAATTTGTTCTTCTGCCCACTTTTTTCCATCAGCAGTCCGAGCGAGTCGTTCCTGAGGCGGTCTTCGCCGCGCGCCAGAACGATGAAGGAGAGGACAAAACCGTCGAGGTCCGCCACGCCGCCACCCTTGTCTGGCACCGCATGGTGACCGATCGGGCGGTTCTCGCTCGACTCCAAGGATACCATATCTTCACTCCCGAGGAGGTGACGGCACGATTTGAGCAGGGTCCCAACCTCGGGGTTCAAGTGGCCTTACTCCGGGTCTACCGCCTCGACCCCCCCCGCCGGGTCGCTTGGCAAAAATCCTTTGGTGGTTGCCGTTCCTGGGCCGATATGGAAACAGACTTTGCCTCCTGCTCTCGGGTCTCTGTCTTGAGCGACGAAAGGTTCGCCGAACTGGAAAACGAGTTGCAGGGCATTCTTGGTTGAGTGCCCCAGTTTCCCCCTCGGCCACCAAGAACCTTGGCCCGAACGCATCCTCTCGGCTAGGCTCCTCCCACTCATGGAAAAAGTTGTCATCGTCGGAACCGGTTGTGCCGGACTCACCGCAGCCATTTATGCAGGGCGCTCCTCCCTGACGCCTCTGGTACTGGAAGGGCGTCAACCGGGGGGGCAACTCACCACCACCACCGCGGTAGAAAATTTTCCAGGCTTCCCCGAGGGGGTTGACGGACCGGACCTAATCATGAAGATGCACGCCCAAGCTGAGAAATTTGGGGCGCGCTTCCAGTACGGAATTCTGGAAGAGTTTGAGCCAGGCAAAACCCACCATCGGATCAAGGTCGACGGGAAGTGGCTCGAGACAGAGACCCTCATTGTAGCCAGCGGGGCCGCGGCACGATGGCTCGGGCTGGAAAAAGAGCAGGACCTCGTTGGCCACGGACTGACCTCCTGCGCCACCTGCGACGGGGCCTTCTACCGAGACGTGCCGGTCTGTGTCGTCGGTGGCGGCGACTCGGCTTGCGAGGAAGCCACCTTCCTCACCCGCTTCGCCTCCCAAGTCTATCTCATTCACCGCCGCGACAGCTTGCGCGCGTCCAAGATCATGGCCGACCGCGCCCTGGCCAATCCCAAGATCACCCCCCTCTGGAACCGTCGTCCGGTGGCCTACTTGACCGACGCCAACGGGGAAGTCCGTGGACTCGTTCTCGAGGATACCAGCAATGGAACCCGCGAGGAACTGGCCGTGAAATGTGTTTTTGTAGCCATTGGCCACACCCCAAATACGGCCCCATTCAAGGATAAGCTGGCCATGGATGAAAATGGCTACCTCATCCAGCAGGAAGCCGTCTCCACCAATGTTGCCGGCGTCTTCGCCGCCGGCGACGTCGCCGACCACGTCTACCGTCAGGCCATCACCGCCGCCGGTCAGGGGTGCGCTGCCGCCATCGAAGCTGAACGTTACCTCGCAGGCAAAGAGTAGTGCCTTTGCGCGGCAACGAGGCCGCGATCCATGAAAATCTGCGATCTTACCCAGTTCTACTCACCGGTCAGCGGTGGGGTGAAACGCTACATCTCGGAGAAGGTCGCCTGGATGCGGCGGGCGCGACCCGAAGATAGGCACGTCCTCATCATTCCTGGAGAGCGCTCGGAGTGCCGGGAAGACGGTCTCTCACGCACCTACACCATCCGCTCTCCCCTGGTCTCACGCACCGCACGCTACCGTGCCCTACTCAATCTGACCGCCATCGAGGAAATCCTTGAGAGGGAACGCCCGGACGTTATCGAGTCCGGCGATCCTTACCAGGTGGCGTGGAAAGCCCTCGCCTCGGGACAAGCTCTTGGTATTCCCGTCATCGGCTTCTACCACTCCCATTTTCCCGAGGCCTACCTCCGTACCATCGAAAAATTCTTCGGGCATATCGCGGTCGAGATAACTCGGGATGTAGCCCGCCGCTACGTCCGTGAACTCTACACCCGCTTCGACGCCACCGTGGTTCCCTCACCTGCCTTGGCTCGGCTACTCCAAGACTGGGGAGTGGACAACACCCGTCTGGGCGAGCTCGGGGTGGATACCCGAGTCTTTCATCCGGGGAAACTGGGAACCGAGCGGGCCGAAATACGCCGTAAGCTAGAGATCAGCGAAGACAAAATACTCCTGCTCTATGTCGGCCGACTTTCCCCAGAAAAAAACGTGACCACCCTCTTCAGTGCTTTCGCCCAGCTCGCGGCCGGCCCCGAGGGATCGCGCTATGCCTTGCTGATCACCGGTGACGGGCCTGAGCGACGGCACCTCGCCCGCTTAAAAAAGTCCCACCCCAACGTTCATTGCCTTCCCTACCAAGGGGACGGAGAGCAACTGGCTCGTCTCTACCGTACCGCGGATCTTTTCGTCCACCCTGGGGTTCAAGAGACCTTCGGCCTCGTTGCCCTTGAGAGTCAGGCCTGCGGAACTCCTGTCGTCGGCATCCGGGGCAGCTATATGGACAGGATCATCTTCACCAATCAGGACCATTGGGCCCCGGAAAATTCTCCGGAGGCACTGGCCGAGGCGATCCGCGCCATGAGGCGTCGAGATTTGGCCGCCGATGGGGCCGAGGCAGCCTCCTGGGTACGAGAGCACTACGACTGGGATCGTGTCTTCGAGCGACTTTTTGGCGTTTACGCCGAGGTGGCGCAAAAGTAATTTTAAGTAGTGTCACCTGGCGTTCTCATCCGGCCCTACCAGCCAAGCGACCGAAAGGCGGTCCGTCATCTGTGCTGCGAAACGGGCTATCTCGGCGGACGGATTGATCCAGTTTTTGAGGACCGCGAACTCTTCGCCGACTACCTGACGAAATATTACACGGATTGGGAGCCCGAATCCTCTTTCGTTCTCGAACAAGATGGGGAGGTCAAAGGCTATCTTCTGGGATCCTGCCGCCCCGGTCACCAGCAGTTCTTCGACTTCTTCAACAATCTCAACCTCTTTGCCCGAGGCATGGTCAAGTACCCCTTCTACCGCCGTCCTACCCGCAATTTCATTCTTTGGATCCTCTTTAAATCTTGGAGGGAAGTCCCCCAAGCTCCCCGCGGCAGCGCTCACTTCCATTTCAATATTTTGCCGGAGGCACAAGGTCTGGCCCACTCACGCAAGCTGATGAATACCTACTTCGCCGCAAAAATGTACCCCAGGTCTTTGGCCAGGTTGTCACCTTTGCCTCGCGCCGCGGGGCGGCTGCCTTTGAGCGTTTTGGCTTCCGCGTCGTGGAGAAAAGAGAAATCACCAAATACCGAGCCCACCACCACGAGGCCGTCTACCTTTGCACCATCATCCGCGACCTCAAGGACGATAAAATTTCCCAAGACACCGCCAAGAAAACACCAAGACCCACTCGGAAGCTATCCGAAAAAAGTCATCAGACTAGAGATTCAAAAAATTAATAATCAGTGACTTATATCAATACATAGACATTCTGCAGAAAGTCCATGTATTGATAGGACCCCTCTAAAAATCACCGCAGGGCCTATGGCCCAAGTTCTCAAGGTCTGCCCCAAAATACTCACCCCCAGCCGAATGGGGTGATCCACTTTAAGGCCACCTCCACTTAGCCGATTTGGTGTTCCTTGGACAGGCCGACTCGGGCAAACTGCCAAAACCACCGAACCATGCCCTCCACCACCTCGCGCCCCGCCCCCAACCGCTCCTTCTGGATGGCCTTCGGGCCGGGCCTGCTTTTTGCTGGGGCCGCCGTCGGGGTCTCCCATCTGGTGCAGTCGACACGGGCGGGAGCCACCTATGGGCTGGCCATGATCGCGGTGGTCATCCTCGCCAGCGTGGTAAAGTTTCCCGCTTTCCGCTTCGGCCCGCAATACGCCGCCGCCACCGGTCACTCCCTCCTCGATGGATACCGCCGCCAGGGCCGGTGGACCCTCGTGGTCGTCTCCCTCCTTACCTTGGCCACCATGTTCACCATCACCGCAGTGGTCACGGTGGTCACCGCCGGCGTCACCATGTCAGTTTTCCGATTGGAGCCCCTCCTTGCCGCCACCGTCGGGGCGGCCTACGGACCGGCTTTGGTCTCGGCGGTACTCATAGTGCTCTCGGCTCTTCTGCTCGGGGGCGGTGGCTTTGTCTGGCTCGACCGCTTTATCAAGTTGGTCATGCCCCTCCTCATCATCTCCACCTTGGCGGCGGCCTGGTTTGCCCTCGGGCGGATCGACTGGGCCTGGGCCAGCCTGGTTCCTTCGACCGCCATCTTCGATGCCGCCGGCATCGCCTTCTGCGTCGCCTTGATTGGCTGGATGCCCTCGGCCATCGACATTTCGATCTGGAGCTCGCTCTGGACGGTGGCGCGGGCCAAGGAGCAAGGCATCCAGCCGGAGGCCCGCCGGGTGCTCATCGATTTCGATGCCGGATATGCCACAACCATCCTACTCGCTCTCGCCTTTGTCCTTCTTGGGACCGGCTTGATGTACGGGCAGGGGCTGAGCTTCGAAAACAGCGCCGCCAACTTCGCCAATCAAGTGGTCAACCTTTACACCGAAACCCTCGGCGGATGGAGCGGTCCCATCATCGCTGGGGCCGCCTTCCTCGTCATGCTTTCGACCACCGTGACCGTCCTCGACGCCTTCCCTCGGGTGGTGGCCGCCTTGGTCAGGCAATGGCAGCTGGCCCTCCCCCCTCACTCTCCCCCGGCTCATCTGCCCCTGGAAGGAGACCGACAGATCTACCGCCTCGCTTTCGCTGTCCTCGGAAGCGGCTCCCTCGCTATCTTGGTCTGGGGCACCTCGAGCTTCACCGCTCTGATCGACCTTGCCACTAGTCTTTCCTTTCTCACCGCCCCCGTTCTTTCGTTTTTCAACCACCGAGCCATCCACGCCAAGGAAGTTCCCCAGCAGGCCCAACCCGGCCCCATCATGACCCTCTGGAGCGGTACCGCCATCGCTTTGCAGGGCGCCTTTGCCCTCTATTTTTTATGGCTTAAATTCGGTCCCGCAGGATGAGCCGGCCCTATCCAGCTTGCCCTCGGGGCCGGCGGTGCGATTCTCTAAGGTATCCATGATCTACGATTTTATCACCCAGCCTGACCGCCGAGACACCGGATCGCTCAAATGGGAGCGCTTCGGGGTTAATTATCTACAACAGATGACCAGCTCACTTTCGGGAGGGGATGGATCGCTTAGCTCGAGGGTGCGCCACGTGCTGCCCATGTGGGTGGCTGACATGGATTTTCTTTCCCCACCCGAAGTCCTCGAGGCATTGCGGCAGCGGGTGGATCATGGCGTCTTTGGCTACACCATTCCGCCAGAGTCCACCGTGACCGCGGTGCGGGAGTACTTGCAAACGCGGCACGGGGTCGAGGCCGACCCGGAGGAGATCGTCTGGTTCCCCGGATTGGTCCCGGCCTTGAACATCGCTTGCCGTGCCTTTGTCCGTCCGGGCGAGGAGGTTCTCACCTGCACCCCAGTCTACCCACCTTTTCTGACCGCACCCGAATTTGCGGGGGTTGGCCTTCGCCGCGTCGAATTGGAGGAAAAAAACGGACAATGGAATATTGATTTTGCCGCACTGGAAAAAAGTGTGACCCGGCAGACCAAGCTCTTCATCCTTTGCAACCCGCACAATCCGGTTGGCCGAGTCTTTCCTGAGGCCACCGTCGCTCGGGTTGTCGAATTTTGCCAGCGGCACGACCTCGTCTTGATCTCGGACGAGATCCACTGTGACCTTGTCCTCGATGATTTGGCCCACACCAGCGGACTCAAGTTTTCTGGCGAAGGAGCGGGGCCTATCATCTCCATGTTTGCCCCGAGCAAAACCTTCAACCTCGCCGGACTGGCCTGCGCTTTTTTGGTTATTCCCGACCCGGCCACACGCCGCACCTTCCAGCGTGCGGCCCGAGGGATCGTTACCGAGGTCAATACCTTCGGCTACGCCGGTTGCCAAGCCGCCTTGCTCCACGGCTGGGCCTGGCAAGCCGAGCTGCTTCAGGTGCTGCGCCGCAATCGAGACCGGCTCCAAGAATTTGCCGCCTCGTCCCTTCCTCGTATTGAGATCTGGCAGCCCGAAGCAACTTACCTGGCCTGGCTGGATACCCGGGCCCTGCAACTTACCTCCCCTACCCAATATTTCGAAGAACACGGGGTCGGGCTCTCGGATGGTGTTCCCTTCGGGGCTCCCTCAGGCTTCCTCCGCCTCAACTTCGGCTGCCCAACCACCCAACTCGACCAGGCCCTCGAGCGCCTCGCCCAAGGGGTGGCGGCCCTTTGAATTAGGAGTCCCTCCCGTGCCCCAACCATGGCCAGTCGCAAGCGCCTCCCTCCTCCGAGGCGACCAACATCCCCTTCACCGCCGGCCCCGCTGCGAGGAAGAAGACCTCGGGATGCCCATCCCCGACTCGGCCCATGCCGTGTCGGTCTGCCTGCCCACTTGGGCCGATGTCGTAGGCTACGAGGAAAAGGACGGGCGCATTCTGGCCAAGATGCAAACCGGATATCCCCGCTTTTTTCTCCATCCGCTGATCAACCAGGTCCGGGCCAGGCTTCCAGCCAAAGCCGGTCAAGAGGTACTACCCTTTGCCTCCGCGGTCGCGGCCCGGCAATGTGCGGCCATGACTGGGGGCCAGGCCCAGCAGGTTGAGGGACTGTGGGCCGCTTACTTTCCTACCGAGGTCCTCGCGGTGGCCCGTGCCTACTGGCAGCACACCGGGCGCATTCTTTCCTCCCGCGCCGCCGAGGACTGGCTCACCAGCGGACGCCTCCAGCCCAAGGATGACGCCCTCGACCAAGTGATGCGGGAGCGACTGGCCGGTTGGAGCGGAGCACCAGCGAGCCGGATCAGCCTGCATCCCAGCGGGATGGCTGCCATCTTCAGCGCCTTTGAGGCGGTTACGCTTCGTCGTCAAGGGAGGCGCAACGTCATGTTCGGATTTCCCTACACCGACACCTTGAAAATCTTGGAAAAATTTGGGGTCGGGGTGGAATTTTTACCTCAAGGAGATCAGTCGGATTTGGAGCGTCTGAAGCGCTTGCTCCAAACTGAAAGCATTGCCGGCATCTTTTGCGAATTTCCCAGCAATCCACTCCTGCAGGTTCCCCATCTGCCCCACCTTCACGCCTTGGCCGCCGCCCATGGCGTTCCCGTCATCGTCGATGATACCATCGGCACATTTCACAATGTCAATATCCTACCCCACGCCGACCTGATCGCCACCAGCCTGACTAAGGCCATCTCTGGCGAGGGCGATGTCATGGCAGGATCCTTGGTGATCAATCCCAGCGGCCTCTTGGCCGACCAGCCGACCCCGGGTCGAGACAGCGGACTCTACGCCGCTGATCTGAAAGTGCTGGAGCGCAATTCGCGCGATTTTCCCACTCGGATGCGTCAGGCCAATGCCAACGCCGAGCGACTGGCACGTTTTCTGGCCGATCACCCCACAATCGAGGAGGTTTTCTACCCGGGTCTTGATCCTAGTACGGTCTACCAAGATCTCCAAAAACCCGGCGGTGGCTTTGGCGCGGTGCTATCCTTTCTCCCCCACCAAGGAGCTACCTCGACCCCCCACATTTTCGAGAGGCTCAACCTCAGCCGCGGCATCAGCCTCGGCACCCACTACTCGCTCGTCTGTCCCTACGTGCAGCTGGCCCATTACCATGAACTGGATTGGGCGCGGTCCTGCGGCATCGACCCCTTCCTTCTCCGCATCTCCGTCGGCTCTGAGCCATGGCCCACCCTGAAGGAACGCTTCACTAGAGCCCTCTCCTAGCTTGGGCCACCAAGGAGAAAGTCGTTCTAGCCGCAGCTCACTTTCTCCCCGAGAGGGTGAGAACATTCAACTAAGGTCCCCCCCAAAAAAAAACGCTCGCCGGCAGGCGAGCGTTTAATTTGAAACTTAACCGTTGCCGATCAGCGACGACGGCGACGCACCACGTGGGCACCGAGGCCGATACCCGCCAAAGCGAGCAAGGCGACTGTGGAGGGCTCGGGAACAGGAACTACGGGATTGAGCACATCGGCAAAGGTAGTGCCCACGACCAAGCCTGCGAGCGTGAGGTCAACGTTGGGAGTCGCACTGCCTTGCCGGAAGAAAAGCTTTGTAATCGCATCACTGGTGCTTGAGGTAGTAGTGGTGAGGCTCGTGCTGCTGGCATCGACTGGATTCACCCAGAGCTGGCTGATGCCCGAGAATGCATTGTAAGAAGCCACCATGCGGAAATCAGTATTGTAAGCGAGGTCATCAGCCCATACCACTTCCGCGACTGAAGAACCACTAGAGATTCCTGGATTGACGCCGTTGATGGAAAAATTAGCCATGTCAGTCCGAGCTTTCAAAGTGAAATTGCTGATGGGTTTAAAGCCAATAAAGTACTCATAGTCACTTCCGGAGTAATCCCCAGGATCAGCGACATTGACGGTCACACCATAGTAGACATCCGTGCTGGAGACGATCGGAGCATTAAAAGAAAGTGCGACATCTTCGCTGAAGCTGTCGCTGATAATGGCATGCTGCTGACTGCCATCCACTATAATTTGGTTTGGAGTTGTACCGCTGTACTGGTTCCAAACTGCGGCACCGGCCTCACCGCTACCACCACTAACTGCCTGAGCAGACTGTGATCCATTGAGAGCACCACTCGTCAAAAAATTGTCCCAGGCAAGAATTTCGGCTTGGGCACTGAAGGGCAGGGTGAGGGAAATGGCGCAAGCAAGCAGCCAAGGGCGCAAGGCAGGCGCGGGTGATGAAACCCTTTGAGATGGTGTTTTCAGATTTGTCAGCAGTTTAATTTTCATGGGATTAATTAAGAGGTGTTGGTTGTGGTTAAGTTCTGGCGGGAAAGCACACTCAGATGACTCAAATCTATGGTGTGAGGGATTGAGGTCAAGAAGCAAAGAAGATAATATCACCAAGTGCACTATTTTGATAAAGATTAAGTCGGGACTATCTTTCACGCCATCACCGCAAGGATGAGGCCCTGCCGAAGACGGCGCAAAACCGAAGAGTATCTGACAGAGGGGAAGTAAAAGTATCTCCGAGACCGACTAAAGTTAATCGCATCAGTATACAAAAAAAATTACCAAGTGAGGAAGACGGCGAAGCTCTGGGCGACGCGGAAACACGGTGGTCCCTGGGACGAGCCCGCTGCCGCAAGGTCGAAGACGAACAGCGGAGCTCTCCCTGAAAATTGCTCGGAGGAAGATTCCAACCTCTCACTGACCGTTCTCAAAGAACCGGATGGCCGTGAGAAGGTCGACGGCACGCTGAAGCGGGCGATCAAGGAGATTACTCTGGAACTCCTCGGTGGCGAGTTCGGGGTTGGTGCCGGCCACGAGAGTGGCCTCATTGAAGCGGGCCCGTTCCTGCTCGAAGACATAGCCTCCGACCCCTTTCTCCAAGGAACCGCTGAGGATGGTATCCGTCTCTCTCGGATCCTGCCGGACTTCGATATCGGGTGGCAAGCCGTGCGGATAAACCGGAGCCAGACCAACCACCCGAGCTTCGGCGGTGGCCAAGCGGAGGTAGTGGCCTTGGCCTAGGTCGACCGTGCCAAATTCCACGGGCCGACCCGCGGTAGTCTCTCCCACCATGATGGCTTGAGCATTCTGGCGTAAGGAGGCGGCGAGCGCCTCGGCAGCCCCAGAGGTGGTTTTATTTGCCACCACCACGAGCAGACCGGGATAAAGCGGGGCGGAGGAGGATGTCAGGATGGTTTCCTGTTTGTCGGCCGGGCGAAGCATGGTGAAAAGGACGCTGCCCTTGGAGGAGAAACGCCCGGCGACCTTGGCCGCCATCTCAAAATCCTCCGAAACGGGGGTGGCCCGCAGATCGAGGATGACCCCCTCGATATTCTTCCTCGAAAAATCTTGGAGGGAGGCATCGAGTTGAACGAGATTTTCGGCTCGAAGGGAGCCGAGGCGCACATAACCGAAACGACTATCGAGGATCTCCGCTCGGAAGGGGGCTTGGGGCGACTGGGGAGGGACCCCATCGGTCAATTCAACCCCAGGAGCTAGGTCAGCCAGCAGCCCGCGCAAGCTGGCCCGATTCATGGCATCCTCATCCAAGCCAGCCGCTCCAACATGACGAGTAAGCAGAAGGGAAAGGGCCTGCTTGACCTGCACTGGATCCAATGCCTCGAGGCGCTCCTCATCGGTCGCTGGCCCAAGCGGAGAGGCCGACTCAGCGGATGGCACCGCCAGCCGGGCTTCTTCGCCGCGCAGGGTAAGGGCGAGGCCAAAGGAGAAAACAAAGATAGCAAGTCGTTTCATAGTTAGATCGAGGTTGATCAGTCGGGATCGGGGGCACCGATGTCACGGCGAAAGATGGCACCATCGAAATGGATCTTCCCCACGGCTTCGTAGGCTCGGGCCACCGCCCCAGCGGCATCCTCACCCAAAGCAGTAACCCCAAGGACCCGACCGCCGGAGCTGACTAGGGCTGGACCGCGCCGAGCGGTGCCAGCCTGGAAAACGAGGGCGCCCGCGGCCTCCGCCCCGCCCAAGCCGCTCACCACCTCACCGGTTTGGTATTTTCCTGGGTACCCCTCGGAGGCCATGACGACAGAGCAGGCAGCCCGCGGGTCCCAATCGGCCCGGACACTCCCAAGACGTCCCTCCACGGTGGCTTCCAACAAATCGAGCAGGTCACCATCAAGGCGGGGCAAAAGCACTTGGGTCTCAGGATCCCCAAAGCGGACGTTAAACTCGAGGACCTTGAGCATCAGTCCGGGAAAAAGCATCCCCCGAAAATCGAGACGGTCGGCCTGCAAGCCCCGGAGAAAAGGGGTAAGAATCTCCTTTTCAATGGAGGCCCTCAGGCCATCGTCGATCCGGCCTGAAGGACTGAGGGTGCCCATCCCTCCGGTGTTTGGTCCGCGATCCCCATCGAAAGCCCTCTTGTGGTCGCGGGCGTCGGGAAAAAGTAACCAGGAACGGCCGTCGACCAAGGCATGGACGGAACACTCACGTCCGGTGAGGCACTCCTCAACTACCACGGTGTCTCCGGCCTCATCGAAGACACGGTCAACCAAGGCGGCCCGTAGGGCCGCTTCAGCGGTGGGGTAATCTTCGGCAATGGTGACACCCTTGCCGAGGGCGAGCCCGTCGGCTTTGACCACCAGCGGGAGAGCGTGCCCTCGCACATAAGCGGAGGCAGTAGCCAGATCGGTAAATTTCTCGGACCGTGCCGTAGGAATGCCATGGCGGTGCATGAAGTCCTTAGCAAAGCTCTTGGATGCCTCGAGGCGAGCGGCCGAGGCGGTGGGTCCGAAGGCACGGATCCCCGCCTCCCGCAGACGATCGACCAGCCCGGCGGCCAGGGGGGCATCCGGACCGACGACCACGAGGTCGACCTTCTCCTGCCGAGCCAGGGCAACGATAGTCTCAAGATCCCCGGCTTGAATGGGGACGTTTTCCGCCAAGGCTGCGGTGCCCGCATTGCCGGGAGCACAAAGGAGGCGCCCCACCCTCGGGGATTGCTTCAACTTCCACACCAGGGCGTGCTCGCGCCCACCACCGCCGATGACTAGGAGGGTCATAGATGTCGCAGGGCCCGAGTTTTGTTAGGGCCGCGCCTCCATTCCCACTGCTGGGCCATGCTGCGGTGCAGATATTTCTTGGCGGCAATAATGGCGGGCCGAAGGGCCCGACCGTGGGCCAGACCGGCCGCCACCGCGGCGGCCAAAGTGCAGCCGGTGCCATGGGTTTCCCTCTGAGGTAGGCGAGGCAGGATCAACTCCTCCTCTCCCCCAACTGAGGCCAGGACATCCACGGCCTCTCGGCCTCGCAGATGGCCTCCTTTGAGCAGGACGGCAGCCCCAAATTTCTCCCGGAGCTCCCGCGCCGCTGGGAGCATAGCCCGTCGGGTGGTGATCTTGCGTCCGAGCAAGACGGTGGCCTCGTCGAGATTTGGGGTGATCAGATCAGCCAAGGGAAGAAGTTCCTCCTCGTAGGCGCGGACCGCATCTGACTTGAGCAAGGGATCGCCGCTACTGGCCACCATGACCGGATCGACAACCAAGCGAAAGGTGCCGAGGTGATCGGCCAATTCCTCGGAAACAACGCGCACGAGGGCGCGCGAATAAAGCATCCCGGTTTTGACCACTCCAACCGGGTAAGCCTGAAAAAGAAGGCGTATCTGGGAACGGAGGACATCAGGCTTGACCGCCGCGACCAGCTCGACCCGACCGGGAACCTCGGAAACGATGCAGGTGATGGCGGTGAGCCCGTAGACACCGAGAGCACCGAATGTCTTGAGATCGGCTTGAGCGCCGGCACCGCAGGAGCAGTCCGAACCAGCAATGGTCAGAGCCACCGGCGGAGCAGACAACAGCGCCTTAGTCATGCCGTCGGAGCAGAAGGAGGTAAGCGAGGTTACCCAGGGCAGCGACAAAAGCTGCCACGTAGGTGAGGGCGGCCGCATTAAGCACCGCGTTGACCCCCGCCGCCTCGCCACCAGGCTGGATGATCCCCATTTGTTGGAGGATGACCTTGGCCCGCTTGGAGGCGTCGAATTCTACCGGCAAAGTGATCAACTGGAAAAAGGCGAGAACGGCATAGCAGACGATTCCGAGGGTGATCAGGCCCGAAATGTGGAAGAAAAAGCCTCCGATGATGACAAAGGGGAGCATCTGCGAGGCGATCTGGGTGACCGGGACAATGGCCATGCGCCATTTCAGGGGGGCGTAGGCGCGGGCATGCTGAATCGCGTGTCCGCACTCATGGGCGGCAATGCCGAGGGCCGCCACGCTCGGGGTATTGTAGACATCGGTGGAAAGGCAGAGGCGCTTACGCATCGGATCGTAGTGATCGCCGAGGAGATCATTGATCTCCCGAACTTCGACATCGTGGATTTTGGCAGCGCGGAGGATCTCGCGGGCGGCTTGGGCGCCCGTCACATTGGAAGTGGCGCGGACTTTCTTGTACTTGCCAAAAGCCCCTTTAACCCGCATCTGGGCGTAGAGGCCGATGACGAGGGGGAGACCGATGAGAAGGAGGAAAATGGGAATGTTCATAAGCGGAAAATCATAAGGTAAGACAAAGCAGCAGATACTCTGTTCGAATTTTTCTTACAATTCCAGCGGAACTGCCAAATTAGACAAACGCTGGCAGCCCTCTTCGGTTACGAGGACGACGTCCTCATGACGAACTCCGCCGACTAGGGGGTAGTAAAGTCCCGGCTCCACCGTAAAAATCTGTCCGGGACGGAAAACGGTGGCGGCAAAGCGCGGTTCCTCATGGAGGTCGAGGCCGAGGCCGTGGCCGGTGCCATGGAAAAATCCCGTCCAGCGGCCGTCCTGACGTTCTGTGGGATAACCCCGCTCGATGAAAAATTTTTGGACGCTTTCATGGGCCCTCTTACCTTTCTCGCCCGGTCGGATAGCACGGATGGCGAGGCGCTGAGCGGCACGAACCGTCTCCCACATGGTGCGCTGAGCTGTACTGGCTCGGCCACGCACCACCGTGCGGGTCAGATCACCGAAGTATCCGCTGCGGGTCTCCCGAGGAAAGATATCGATAATGATGAGCTGATCGGCCCGGAGTGGGCCGTGGCCACGCTCGTGCGGGTCACAGGCTTGGCTTCCCCCAGCGACAATGGTGCCCTCGGGAATCCCCCCGGCACGCAAGACGGCGGCATCGGCCTCGGCTCGGAGAATTTCGCTGGTGAGGCGGCGGCCACTCCAGACCAGCCGGTTGCCCGGGCCGGGGCGAGAAGCCCGGAGGACTTCGACGGCCCGCCTCAGGCCGGCTTGGGTGATCCGAAGGGCGCGGCGAATCGAGGCGATTTCCTCTTTGGCTTTGCACTCGCGCTCAGGCCAGAAGTGCCCCGGCACTGGCTTGACCCGCAGGCCAGCTTTCTCCAGCACCCGAGCCAGGCCCAAGGGAAAGTCCGCGGGGACCTCGACGACGCTAATCCGATTCCGGCCAAGGAGGTAGGCGACGACGACCCCGAGGGGAGGATGTCCCCCGATCTCCTGAGACAATTCGGAGAAAGACAAAATCTGGTCCACCCGTGCCTCACGGCGCCCCCGATCGATCTCTAAGTCACTTAGCACGATGGTTTTTACTCCTTTGTTCTCGAGGAAAATAAAAGGATCCGGCGCCTGAAAACCGGTGGCGTAGAGCATGTCCGCCGAACGCGGGGTGGCGGCGTAAATAAGTTTGGCCATGAGCGAGAGAGTCGACTGCGGACGCTTGCTAGATCAAGCCGGCAATGAGGCAGTCATCCCCATCAATCCCCAAACCCTTTGGTCCTTCCTCCTCTGCTGCACGATTCTTAACGGCGGGCTCCTGCTCTCTTGGGGTGCCCTCTTCCTCTTCGCCTAGGATTGGCTCTATCGTTTCCATGGCCGCTGGTTCCAGCTCCGGGTGGAGCAATTCGACGCCATCCACTATGGCGGGATGGCCATCTACAAAATAGGGATTCTCCTCTTTAATCTCATCCCCCTGATCGCCCTCTTCATTGTCTCTTAGCCGGCCAAACGGTCCAGAGCCGCGGCCACTTCTGCAGGAGCGTGCTGGAGCAAACGGTGGCCTGCCCCGGGCAAGGCAAAGAAGGTGCCGGGGAATCCGGCTTGGCGCATG
>CAXMPH010000010.1:14869-15120 GCA_964195055.1 uncultured Chthoniobacterales bacterium
CCCGGCCACCCAGACGAAGGTGCCACCCAGTCGGGCCGTGTCGGCGAACTGGCTGGCCACGGAATAATCCTCCAAGGCACAAGCCAGCTTGCCCCGGTCAAAAGAAGACTCTGCCCGAGTGGGAGCGCAACCGCCGGAAAAAACACCCTGCCGATTCCACCGCTTGACCACATCCTCCCAAGGATCCTCTCGGAAGGCGGCCGCCCAAGCGGCATCGGATAAGCGGCGGGAACGGCGTTCGTCCTCGCTTT
>CAXMPH010000011.1:0-10895 GCA_964195055.1 uncultured Chthoniobacterales bacterium
GTCTACCACCCGCTTGGTGATGGCAATATTCTCGTCCAGCGGTGCGTGGCTGGCGTCGATCATGACCGAACTATAAAAACCCGAGTCGATGCAGTCGTAACAGGTCTCCTCGTCACCATGATCAAGGTGAACCGCAAAGATAGCATCGGGAAAAATCTCTTCGGCGGTGCGGATGAGGGCCTCCAGCATCCGCTTGTCAGCGTACTTGCGAGCGCCCTTAGAAAGCTGGATGATGAAAGGTGCTTGGCTATCAATGCAGCCTTGGAAAAGTCCCAAAGTCTGCTCGAGGTTATTGATATTGTAGGCCCCGACGGCGTATTTACCGTAGGCGCTTTTAAAGAGTTGGTCGGTCGTAACAATCATGGCAAGCGAGCATCAAAGACCGCACCGCACCAAGGGGCAAGAAGAAACAGAAATCCTACCAGCTTATTCGGGTGTCGAAGCAAGCTTGGCATGGCGGAGGATGATGTCCCCAGCTTGGTAGCCGTAGAAGGATCCGGAAACCGTAATATTCTGACCCGTAACAATAAAAGGGCGGGAACCGCTCTCCAGCCCTTCCATGTTGGCTCGGAATTCGCCGGGGCTTTGATCGACTTGGCGCAAGAGAACTTCACTGCCATCGCCTGTCACGTGTAGGTGAGTTCCCGGTTCGAGGTCTTCATTCTCGAAGAGGCACTTCACATCAGGTCCCGGTCCGTCCTGCGTCGAAAGAGTGACTGCCACCGCCGGAGCCTCCACGGTCATGTCCCCACCCGCCAACGACGAGACCGGTCCGGTTACCGTGAGATACTTCCCTTGGTACTTGGCTTCCGCTGTCTCTGCGTTTTCCGAAAATTCCGTGGCCAAAGTTTTCCAGTCAATCGGAGCCTCTTCGGCTAAAACCAATTGGAGAGAACATATGAGTATAAATAAGGGAAGGAGCACTTGCATTACCGCATTTTGCCAAGTCCCCCCATCTTGGCAATAGCCAACCTTAGAACAGTTCGCCCTGAGCGGGGCTAATCGCCGCTACCGACAACTTCTCATATTCAGCCAAGAGGCCCCGAAACTCACACTTGCGAGCCAGAGCCGTCACCGCCCCAATATCCGGAACCACCGCCAAATCTTCCAATGGGGTAGGCAGGGGCAAATCATGATCAAGTCGAACCAATTCAAGATTAGCCCTTAGCCGAGCCGTATCACCAGCCACCTTGGCCCTGAGCTTTTCGTTTTTTATCATCTCGGGATGATCAATCAGATCGAGGACACGGCCATACTCACGCACTAATTTTGCGGCGGTCTTGGGCCCCACCCCTTCGATTCCGGGAATATTGTCCGCGGCATCACCGGTGAGGGCTAGCACGTCTGGGATCAGTCCCGGGGGCACCCCCCACTTGGCCTCGACTTGGCTAGGACCGAGGAGAGCGAACCCCTCCCTGCCCTTGGCTGTGTCGACCTTGTTTGTCGTGTAGATACTCACCCTCTCGCTCACCACCGCAAAAATGTCTTTGTCATTGGTCGCGATAACCACCTCGTTACTCACCCCTGCCGCGGTGGCGTAAGAGGCAATGAGATCGTCTGCCTCTTCACCCTGCAAACGAATATTCTGGAGGCCGAGGGCGTGGACAGCCTCCTCAATCACCGGAAACTGAACTTCCAAATCTCCAGGAGTTTCATCGCGATGTTGCTTGTAGGAGGGAAGCAGTTCCATCCTCCTCTCCGGCAACCCCGCATCCCAGATAACCGCAGCGGCATCGGGCTGGACATCAGCCAGCATCTTACGCAGAGCCTTGAAAAATCCAAAAACTGCATTGGTGGGATCTCCCCCCGAATTGGTCAATCCGCGGATGGCAAAAAACGAGCGGTAGGCATAGTAGTGTCCATCAACAAGAAGAAGGCGCATCAAAACACTCTACCCAAAAATCCTCCTCCCGCACAGATTGAGTTAGTCGCCCGCCGGCGAAAGTGCCTTCGGCCGAGTCCATCTCCCGGGCAAGCGTAAGGTGCTCTTTTCTTCGATGTAGTAAGCAATAGCAGCTCTCCCCAGAGCGTAGGTTCCCGCACCGGCCACCCCGCCCGAAATGACGTGCCCCCACACTGGGAGAAACTTGACCGCGGCCCGAGCCGTTTCTCGAAAGACCAACCCAGAACCAAAACCAATCCCGAGCGAGGCGATAAACTCGCCTCCCAGCCGAGTGGAAAACTTGCGACCGCTGACATAGACGATCAGAGAAACCATGAACATTTGCAGTCCCAGCAGCACCGGAAAATCAGCCAATGGAATTGGCTGCATCCCCACCACCCCGGCAACTGCCCCGAAAGACTTCAATACCGTTCTAGCCAGTCGTGCCTGGGCTCCCCGCGCTCCGAAAAAGCGGGCCAATTCTAGCTGGGCATCCTCTGGCAAAAAATCGCACAAGCGATCACCTAGGGCAGAGCGATCCTCCGCGGGAAAGACCGAGTCCATTCCCTCTCTGGCTAAGTGAGAGGAAAAAACTAGGGGAGCCGACGCTCCCGCCGAGGCCAGAACCGAAAGAACTTCCGCCACTTGAGAGGACGGGGCCAAAACAACCACCGCCATCCCGGCGAGATTTCCGCGCTCACCTCCCGGGGCCGAGGCCATCACCTCAGCAGCCCGCTTGGCCGCCAAGGCATCTGTGCGAGAAGTTGCCAGATAAAGGAAGAGATCGGCAGGTTCCTCTGGCACGGGCCCAGAACGACGAAGGTCAGCAATTTCCAGCAAACCGTTGCCCTCCACCTTAGTCCACGGGCCTCGGAGTAAGGGCGCGTGCATCACCGTCCTCCCCGCCAAGGCGTTGAAAAATGAAGGTAATTCCACTCCCGGATCTCCGAGGATGGCAAGGCGGGGCGCCCGCTGGCGGAGGAAGATTTCTTTGATCGGCTCCAGCTCTCGTCGGACCGGCTCCTCCAGAGATCCCGGTAGTCGGCCAAGTAGACCAATCAGCCTCTCGTAAGCGGAGAGTAGGGCAGGACGACTCATGCGAGAGAATCGAGGAGAAGCGCCGCATGCTCCGCCGGGGCGACCTTGTCTAAAATCCGCTCAATCCGACCATGGCGGCCGATGACAAATGTCGTTCGGATGGTTCCGATGGATTTCTTTCCCTGAAAAGTCTTTTCGCCCCACACCCCGTAGGCCTCGACCATCGCATGTTGCGGATCTGACAAGAGAGGAAAGGGCAGGGTGTATTTCTCAATGAAGTGCCGATGGGAAACAGCCTCGTCGACACTCACTCCAAAAATCGCCACGGGCAAGGACGACAACGCAGACCAGCCGTCCCGGAGGCCGCAGGCCTGAATGGTGCAACCAGGGGTGTCATCCTTGGGGTAAAAATAGAGAACCAGCCGCTTTTCCTTGAAGTGAGCCAATTGGACTTCGCTTCCATCACCATAGTTTCCCCCAACAGCCAAAGCGGTAAAGTCGGGCGCTGCCTCGCCTAGTTGCAATCGATGATTCATCACCGACAACCTAATCGAGATGACCCCAAAAATAAATGAAGAAGAGTATTATATCCTCTCCGAATCAGCCGACGGACTCGGCGGAGATTTCTTGCCACTCCTCGGCCACCCGCTGGCGGTCAGCCTGATCCAGAAGATCAATAAAAAGCACCCCATTGAGATGATCGACCTCATGCTGAAGCGCCCGAGCGAGAAAGCCCTCCGCTTCGAACTCCAGCGGATTGCCCTCCAGATCAAGGGCTCGAACCCGTATTCCCGCTGGTCGCTCTACCTCACCATAAATTCCGGGAATACTCAGACATCCTTCACCCCCTATCTCCAGGGTTTCCCCTAGGGCCTCCAGTTCGGGATTGAGCAGGATCAAGGGCATGTGCTTGCGCACCGGGCGAGATTTGCCGCCAAAACGAAGCACGCTGGGACGACCTTTGACTCCGCTGACATCAACTACCACGATCCGGCGAGCCACCCCGATCTGATTGCCCGCCAAGCCGCAACCATCTTGAGACCTCATGGTCAGCACCATGTCGTGGGCTAGGTCATTTAGGGCCTCATCGAGAGAAGAAATGGGTTCGGCTTTGGCCCTGAGGACAGGGTGACCGAGTTGAAGAACTTTAAACATGGTTTAGGGCTGCTCTTCCGACTCCACGGGTCGGGCAAAGGTTGGAAGGTTACGAATACCGGCATCGCGCAAGGCATCAATGATCCGGACAATCATACGGAAGGGGACCGTTTCGTCTGCCTGCAGGGCGATACCTCTCTCGGGGTTGGCTTGCTTAACTTGGCGCAAGGACGCGGCTAAATTGTCCAAAGTGACAGGTTTTCCATCAAGGCGCATCGTCTCCTCGCTTTGCACCTCAAGCATGAAGGGCTCCTCCGCAACCTCGGCGGCTGCCGCCGTCTTCGATTCCGGGAGGGCTATTTTCAGCTGGGGCAGGTTCTTCTTAAAGGTGGTGGTGACAATGAAAAAAATCAGCAGGATCGCCAAAATGTCGATGAGAGAAACGATAACCACCACCGGGGGCCGTCGCTTCTTGGTGTAGAAACCTTGAGACGCGGTCATCTAAGGGGTCTCCGCGTAGCACTTGGTCTGCAAATCGGCCACTAGTCCCTCCATCGCCACCGCCATTATTTCAATTTTTCGCTGGAAATAATTGTGCGCCACCAGACTAGGTGCCGCCACCGCCAGGCCAACAATTGTGGTGTTGAGCGCCTCGGAAATTCCCTGCGCCACCGCCACGGGGTCCCCTCCACCGCCTCCACCTAGATTAGCAAAAATACCGACTAATCCCGACAAAGTTCCCAGCAGTCCCAGGAGGGGGGCCACCCCGGTCGTTACTTCCAGCAGAGCTAGGCCGCTTTCCATCCGCACCACCTCATGGCGGGCTCTCACCTGAACCGCTTCAAGATTTTCCTGCCGTGGCCAGTTGAGATGCTGGAGAGAGACAGACAAGACCCGCCCCAGCGGCGTCTTGCTCTGCTCCACCCTATTGGCGACCAACTCCAAGGAGTCCCCCGGTTGCAAATCAACCACCAGATTTTCTAAGTCCTTTGGAATAATCAGGACCTCGCGCAAGGCGTAGGCCCGGAGCAACATCACCGTCCCGGCAATGACGGAGAGAAGCAAAAGCAGGAGCATAAAAAAGCCCCCGCGTGCAAAAAATTCCACCGCCCCCTGCAATGTCTCGGTCATTGGTTAATTGGTGATGATGCTGAAGCTGAAGTCGATTTCGATTCTCCCCCCCTGCAGGGTTGGGAGAACGTCGGGAGGAATGGGCGGGATTTGCGCGTCAAGAATAGCCGCCAAGGTGATGTTTTCAAAACTTTCATTCGAGGTATTAGAAATAACTCGCGGCCTCCTCACCCTTCCATCGCTTTCGACAAGGAAGACAACCTTGACCGAACCATATCTGAACATGTCCATCCGCGGTCCGATGTAGTGGTACCAGCTGGAGCCCACCGCATCACTAATCGTCTTGCGGTAGCGGCCGAGAGGCGTCGCCAACGAAGCCACTGCGGTGCGACCGGTGCTATCGACGCTTCCCCTCAGTCGGGTTGCCCGGGCCTGACGTTGAAATGATGGTCGGGTGGGAGGTGGCGCCGGTGGTGGTGACTCCTCCTTCGGTTCTCTGGGCTGAGGCGAGGGATCGGCCGCCGCCAACAAGGCCTCCGGTTTACGCTCCAAGATTTTTTCTTCTTTTTTCTCCGGCTGGACTTGCGCCAGCTCAGTCCGGAAAGGAACGAGTGGAACCTCCTGGGAAGGCGGAGTTACTGGCGCGGGCGGGGCAATATCCGGCTTGGCCAAGGCCAGCATCTGCTCCTCCAACTCAAGAACCTGCTGCTCTCTTCCCTCCTGAGTCGGCAAAGGAACTTCCCCTTGAGCCAACTCCGGAGAAGCGGCCGCGGTGTCTCTATCCGATTGGAAGTCGGCAGACTCGGGAGGGTCCGCTGGTGACACCTCCGTCTCGACGAACCTCGGTGAAGCAGGCGGAGCCTCCATCATAACGATTTCGATTTCATCGACTTCTTCCGGCGGAGCCGTGGCCCCAGATAGGTAGAGGCTGGCCAGGATAAGAACAGCTGAGAGGTGGACCAAGAGGGAGGCCAGCACCGCCCACCACAGCCTTCGCCGTTCCGCACCCTTTTCGACCGAGTTCTTCACGTGGGACTCCCCCGCCCTTCGGTTGATCGGGCGTGATGGAAAAGATACTGCTGAGCGTAGCCAGCCTGCGGGCCAAAGCGTTCGGCCAGATTTTGCTCCAATTGCAGAGGCGTTGGCTTCTTCCCCCCTCGCCAGTAGGTTCGCTGAAGAATCCTCGCAATCCACGTATCAACCGGAAAGGCCGCCAGTCGTTCGTAGCCAAAAAGCATGACACAATTGGCCACCTTGCGGCCCACCCCAGGTAAAGTAGACAAGGCCGTCCTTAATTCACTATCCGGCAACTTTCGCCAGGCCGCCAGATCGGCCGAACCTTCCGCGACCCGCTGGGCCGTGCCCCTCAAGTATTTCGCCCGATAGCCAAGTCCACACCCACGCAAGTCGTCCTCTGTTGCCGAAGCTAGGGCTGCCGCGGTGGGGTAAGCCAACCAATCCGTCCCAGCCACCTTGCGCCCAAACTGCTGGCGCAGGGCAAAGGACATTTGGCGGATGTGAGCGACTTGCTTCATTGAGGAGGTGATAAAGGTAGCCAAGCACTCCCACTCTGGCTGCCTGATTATCCGCAAACCGCGGCAAAACTCCAAGGCCGCACCCATCGTGGAATCGGATGGAAACCCTCGGTAGACAGCCTCAAGGTCGTGGTCCATCGCCAGATAGTTCCGCACCGAGTCCTCCCTGCCGGCCAGCACTTGGAGCTCACCAGATGGGCCCTGCCCCACCACGGCCAGACTCTCACCGATTAATCCCTCCCAAGATCCCCCCCCGCGTTCCCGCCAATGAAAGACCTGTCCGCAGGCCAAGGTAGCCTGCAGGTTAATCGTGGAGGTCATAGCGCACCTCCACCGCACCCAGTAGGTCCGAGCTTTCTCACATCAACTTGGCCGGGACAAAAAAGTGCAAGGTACCGGAACCAGCCTGAAAACGGCCATTGAGATCTATTCCCATGAGCAAGCTCTTGCCTACCCGCAAGGCCTCCGAATGGTTGAGGCCGAGCAACACCGCCGCCAAAACTGACAGATCAGGCTGGTGCCCCACCAGCATGACCGAGGAGAAGGAAGGGTAGGCCGACAGCTCTTGCAAGGCTTGCTCCGGATCCATCCCACAAGCGGCCCAGGGAACTTCGATCATCGGGGACTTGGGAAAAACTTCCGCGATGACCTGCGCCGTCTCCTGAGCTCGGCGCACAGGACTGGTCAAAATAACCTGTGGGCCCAAGGCACGATCCTCGCAGAACTTGGCGGTGCCAGTGGCTTGGGCAAGTCCCTTCGGGGTCAATGCCCTGAGGGCATCGGTAGCCGCGGTGGCCTCGGCCTCAGCATGCCGAAGAAGGTAGAGCATCATCGAAGGTAGGGACTCAGAAAAAAATTACATGACCATGCCACCATCCACCACCAAGGTTTGGCCGGTAATGTAGCTGGCGTCTGCCCCGGCAAGAAAAGCCACCGCCGAAGAGATGTCCTCCGTCGCCCCGAAACGTCCCAAGGGAATGCGCTGAACTACCGCGGTGCGGATCCCTTCGGGCAAGGCACTGGTCATGTCTGTCTCAATGAAACCTGGAGCAACCGCGTTGACGGTGACTCCTCGTCCCGAAAGCTCTCGAGCGATCGTCTTAGTCAGACCGATCAGACCTGCCTTACTCGCGGCGTAGTTGGCCTGCCCCGCATTTCCCATGATGCCGCTGACCGAACTAATATTGATGATCCTCCCACGCCGCTGCTTCGCCATCGGGCGCTGGATCGCCCGCATAAAATTGAAGGCTCCCTTGAGGTTGGTGTTGAGCACCACATCCCAATCCTCCGAACTCATTCGCATACTGAGGCCGTCCCGAGTCACTCCAGCGTTGTTGACCAGAATGTCCACTTTACCGAAATCAAGGAGGATCTGGTCGGCCAGCGTCTGCACCGCGCTGAAGTCCGCCACGTCCACCGGATAGGCCTTGGCCGCCTCGGCGTACTCCGCGTTGATCGAATCGCATGTCCTCCTTGCATTGGCCTCGGTCCGACTAACCACCGCTACCTTAGCCCCGCCTTGGGCAAATTTTTTCGCTATCGCTTCACCGATTCCACGCCCTGCCCCGGTCACGATTGCGACCTGTCCTTCGAAATGATTCGTTGTCATGGCGCCATGAAACACCAAGCGGGCTTCTCCCTCAACCCTCCTCCTTCTGCAGGATCACCGTTTGGGTGGGGAAGGCAAAGCCGAAGCCGGCGGCATCGAATCTTTCCTTAATCCCACAGTTCAGCTCTTGCACCGCCTCGAGGTATTCTTCCATGGGGAGAGCATTGGACCAGTAGATCACCTGAATATCGAGCGAGCAGGGCCCGAATTCTTTCCAGTGCACCCACACCTTAGATGTCTTGGGATGTGTCCCAATGAAATGCCGAAGCATCTCGACGGCCTCCCGCATCTGATCAGCGCTGAGATCGTAGACAAGTCCGAGGGTGAAGATGGCCCGTCGGGTCGGCCGGCGGCTGATATTGATCGCCTCGCAGGTCGTCAGATTTTGATTAGGGACGGAGACGAGAAAACCGTCATAGGTACGAATGCGGGTACTGCGTAGACCAATTTTTTCGACGGTGCCCTCAGTTGTGCCGATCTGAACGAGATCCCCCACCGTAAATGGCCGATCAATTAAAACGGCGACCGAACCGAAAACATTGGCCACGGTATCCTTGGCTGCGAGGGCGATGGCGACACCACCAATTCCGAGGCCGGCGATCAAACCCGCTACATCATAGCCAAAGTTTTGCAAGGCGAGGAGGAAGGCGATGGTGTAGAAAAAAATGATGCAAGCCTTGGCCAAGACCGGAGCCAAAGTGGCGCGTGCCCGCAGGGCTTCCGAATCCTCGGCTTGCTCAGACCAGTGATTGAAAGCGACCCAGACGGCCCGACCGCCGACATAGGGGAAGAGGATAGCGAAGCCCGCCTCGATGATGTGGCCGACATAACGCTCAAAGAGGGGGGCGAGCTCGACCACCTCCAAAGCAAAGCCAACCGCCAAGAGAACCAACCCCCAGCGCAAGAGAGGGACGCAGGTCGCCATGACGATGACCGGCAGGGTATTGCCCCTCGCCTCCTCCAATCGCCCCAAACGGTTTCGTAAAATTTTTCCGACGACCCAGCTGCTGGTCCAGGCCAGCACCAGCAAAGCGATAAAAATACCTGCTTCCCACCAGTTGACGCTCTTGAGCAAATAGTCCATCGCTGCAGATTAATCGCAGCACCAAACGAACGCACCGCCAAAATATGCCTCAGTGCTCTCTCGTCTCAGTTTCCTTTTTTATAGTTGGTCAAAGAAACTCCTCGCCGAGGAGGCAATGGAGGCACGTTCCTCCTCCGTCTTTTTCCCCAGAGTTTTCAGAGCCATACCGATCCGAGGATTTTTGGCAAAGCGGGCCTCGTGCCGCGAATAAAAGTCCCAGTAAAGATAGTTAAAGGGGCAGGCCTCCGGACCAGTTTTAATCTTGGGGTTGTAACGGCAGGCGGTGCAGTAGTTGCTCATTCGGGAGATGTAGCCTGAACCAGCAGCGTAGGGCTTGGTCGCCATCAACCCCCCATCGGCATGGAGCACCATTCCGAGAACATTGGCCATCATGACCCAGTCGTGAGCGTCGACATACATCTCGAGGTACCAGCGCAGGGCCTCCCGTGGGCGAACCCCCGCGAGAAGCAGAAAATTTCCCAGGACCATGAGGCGCTGGATATGGTGATTGAAGCCGGTGCCAAGAACCTGGTGCAGGCACTGGCGCAGGCAGTTGAGGTCGGTCTCGCCCGTATAAAAAAACTGAGGTAGAGGGCGCTCCGCCCCAAGCTCGTTCACCTTCTCATAATCCGGCATCTTGAGCCAGTAGACGCCATTGACAAACTCCCGCCATCCCACGATCTGGCGAACAAATCCCTCGACGCTGGCCAAGGGCGCGAGTCCTTGCTCATAAGCTGCCACTGCCCTTTCGGCGCATTCCCTAGGTGTGAGCAAACCGAGGTTGAGCACGGGAGAGATGATCGAATGAAACAGGTATTCCTCACCCTCCACCATAACGTCCTCCCACGGCCCAAATCCAGCCAGCCGTGAGGCGAGAAACTCGTCCAGCCAGGCCAGCGCCCCCGAGCGGTCGACCGGAAGATGGAAACCTTTCGCCTTCCCTGGATGATCTGAAAACTCTTTTTCAACCAAGGCGATAACCTCTTTGGTTATTTTGTCCGGCTCCACCGAAGCCATCACCGGACGGGGGCCGCCAGCCTCAACCCAATCGCGAAAAGTCTTTCGATTCTCCTCGTCAAAATTCCACCGCCCCCCCGAGGGCTTCCCTCCAGGCTCCATGAGCAACCCTAACTCTGTCCTCATCCGTCGATAGTGGTTCTCCATCAGCAAGGTCTTCCGTCCCTCGGCCCAAGCGAGAAAGTCCGAGCGGGGTACCAGAAATTGCCGAGTCGAAACCATCTCGATGGGGAATCTCTCAGCCAAGCCCCGAGCGGCCATCTCCTCATCGTAGTTGTTCGGCTGGGTTAGGAG
The DNA here is from genome assembly GCA_964195055.1 of uncultured Chthoniobacterales bacterium. Classification (GTDB taxonomy): domain Bacteria; phylum Verrucomicrobiota; class Verrucomicrobiia; order Chthoniobacterales; family JACTMZ01; genus JACTMZ01. The sequence continues at coordinate 10,626 of CAXMPH010000011.1, forward strand.
GATGGCCTCTGGCCCATGAGCTTTGCCATGAGCGGCCAGGGCTTTCTCCCAGGTCAATCCAGAGTTCCACTCGTAGTAATCCACCTTCCAGCCCTTTTCGCGGCACTCCTGAGCAAAATGCCTCTGGGCCGAAAGAAGGAGAACGAGGCGATGTTTATGGTACTTCAGCTTACGCAGGCCCTCGTCGCTCTCGGTGAAAAAAAGAACATCCTCATCCTTTTTTGCCTCCGCCAGGGCGGCATTGTTCGGTCCCAGTTGATCCCCCAAAAT
>CAXMPH010000011.1:10905-15072 GCA_964195055.1 uncultured Chthoniobacterales bacterium
CTTAACCCAAATCTGAAAAGAGAGGGGACTCTTTCTCGCCTGCCCTCCTCCACCCGCCCGCACTTCCGCTTTACGACAAACTTAACTGCCCCCACTATTCGAGGATGCCCTCACGCATTCGCAACAAAATCATCTTTCTCACCTGCCTCCTTGCCTTTCTCGGCGGCGGGATCGTGGTCTACCGCGAGTGGGTAGTGCAGAAGCCCTTTGCCGTCATTCTCTTTGTCTCGGAAAATTTTTCGCCATCGCAAATGGCTTCGGCCCGACTCTTTGCCGGTGGGGCCGATTTCCGCTTCAAGATGGAGTCGCTCCCCCACAGCGCCCTCGCCAAGGCCAAGGCGAGAGACTACGCCGTGGCCGACAGCGCCGCCGCCGCCAGCTCACTTGCCACCGGACAAACCGTGAACCGTGGCGCCCTCGCTCTCACCCCCGAGGGCCAGCCCCTGCAGACTCTGCTCCAGGCTGCCCGCCAAGCCGGGAGGGTTACCGGCGTCGTCTCCAACACCTCCTTGACCGATCCTGCCACCGCCGCTTTTTTCGCCCATGCCAGTGAGTCGAAGGATCACTCGTCTCTTGTTCTCCAACTCACCGAGGAAACTATGCCAGACATTCTTTTGGGTGGAGGCAGAGCCTTGTGGATTCCCCAGGAACAAGGCGGGGTTCGCCGCGATGGACGAAATCTTCTCCTCGAAGCACGCCAGCGTGGCTTTGACATCGTCCGCACCAAGTCCGAGCTGGAGAACACCCCCGGATGGCGCGCCCCTCGGGTTTTCGGGGTCTTCGCCGACGGAGACCTCGACTTTGTCGAGGATCGGTCGAAACACGCCAGCCAACCGCGACTCTCAGATTTGGTTCGGCGCGGCATCCAGCTCCTCCAATTCAGCCGCCAGGGGTACTTCCTCGTTGTCCATGCCGGGCTGGCTGGGCGCGCCGCCGAACTCGGTCGAGGCGAGACCCTCCTCCGCGAGTATGGGGAATTGGACAACGCCATTGCCACCGCCTTGCAATACGCCGGCGAAGACGCCCTCCTAGTTGTCGCTGGCCTCGCCAATACTGGAGGCCTCCGCCACAACGCCTTCTCCTTCGCTCCCGACCGAGGCATCGCCGTGCTCGGCCCCAGCGCCAGCGGCGTCCCCGCCCTCAGTTGGTCGACCGGCCCAGGACAAGCCACCTTGGAAGTCGTCGCCACCGAGACCATCCAACCAGAACCAGTTACCGAGGACGTTCTCGTTCTTGCCACCGGCCCTGGCAGCGCCAACCTGAGAAACTTTTCCGATCTCACCGAGGTGCACACCCTCCTCGCCAATGAGTTGTGAGCCCATCGACTTGGCCTGCTCAAGGCAGAGGAAGAACATCTCCACGCCCCTGTTACCTATCCCCCCTTTTTACTTGTCCCTAACATCTCTTCGAACTAATTTTTACAGTCGTGGAATATCCGCCACTCCAAATCAATCGCCTCCTGCCATGAAACTCTCTCTTACCTTCATTTTTGTCCTTGGCGCCCTCGCCGCCACCACTGTAGCCGGAAATTTCGGGCCCGGGCCTTGGAACAACGGCGCCTACTATCCTAACCAGTTCGACGGAGTCTACAGCGCCGTCGCCACGGGGACTAATCTCTCAGGGGTCATTGGCTTTGCCTTGGAGAACGGATCACCGACCACCTCAGGGGCTGGCGACGGATCCATCGCGGTCGACACCACCCAGAACTATTTCGTTATTTATGCTGACGGAGTCACCTTTGCCGGGGCGACCATTGGGACGATCAACATCGAAGATAAAAAAGTTGCTGGCGGCCTCTTCAATGGAGTTGGTCCGACCCAAACCATCGTAACCACTTCCGGTGGAGATATACCGGTTGCCATCACCAACACCACCACCTTAACCGGCAGCGGTGGGTTTAATGCCAAGCTGACCTCGCAGGATGATGTGACTCAATTTGTTGGCAACAGCACCGGACAATTTACGGTGGGGGTCGATGGAATCCCTCTTATCACTAATGTATTTTCCGTCAACGGCATTAAAGTCTCGGACACAACTACTTCGGCCTCCGCGATCTCGACGGCAACTCCGCAGTAAAAGTGCCGCGGTCTTCCGCATCACGTCGCTCGCTCGACATTTTTCGTCGACCCGAGGCTGCCTTCACTTTGTTGGAGGTGATAGCCGCCATGTGCATCCTCGGCCTCTTGGCCGTGGTGCTGATTCCCAACTTTAGCGGATACCTCAAAAGAGCGGGCGAAGTCAGCTGCATCGCAAACATGCGGAGTATCCATGTCGCGCTGCGGAGATATCATCTAGATCACCAAGATATCTGGCCTCAAGGCCCGACCATGATGGAGGAAGAGGCCTGGGAGGCATTTTGGCTCGAGGCGCTCGAACCCTACGGGATCACCGAGGAAACTTGGCAGTGTCCCACGGTAGATTCGTCTCTGGCAGAGCAGGGAGCAAAGAAGGAAGATCGTCCCAAGCTGCATTACATCCCCACTGTATTCAGTGCCGAGCGAGGGATCGCCTACCGCTGGTCTCAACAGCCTTGGCTAATTGAGCGCGCCAGCGCCCATGGAGAAGGTCCACTCATCTGCTTTCCCGACGGCTCAATCAAGAGCTTCCACAAAGTCTTGGCCGAGCAAGGGGTGCGCTAAGACTCCCCTTCCGTTAAGATCACCGACCGCTCCCCGTCCCTCGATCGGCGTGGCTTCGGCCTAGGCGAGGTCTCCTTAGATTATATCTTTTCCCCTCAACTAAGCCCCCACTGATTTGCGGTTCTCACCAAAGCACCTTACATTAGGGCGTGTCCGTGCAATCTTCGACAGACCTCAACCTCGTGACCAGTGAGCAGCTGTGCCTGTCGCTCCAGATCACGCCTCGGGCGCTTACCCAGCTCACCGAAAACCGATCCATCCCTTTTATCAAACTGGGCAAAGAGATTCGTTTCCGCGCCGAGGAAGTCGTTCTTGCCCTCGAGAAACTAACCATCCAGCCGATGAAAAAGAAGGCCCTCCGTCCCAAACATTTTCGCTTGGTATCTCGGCAAGAGAAATAACGGGCGGCCACAGGCAGGCTTATGAGCCTCCTTATTGCCCTTCCAGCATCTTTTCTAATTCCGCATGGCGCTTGTCCTGAGCTTTCTCCATTCCGTCGATGCTCTGGCGCAATTTTGTTCCATCGTATCCCACTAGATCAGCCGCCTGCAGAGCTCTGGTCTTTTCGCTCAATTGAACCTCCTCCTCCGTCGTGGGATCTAAGGGGCTCTCTGCCTTGTTACATCCCACTAAGGGAAATATGAGGAAGATAAGGGGAAACACTCGGTGGAGGAACTGCATAAAGAGGAGGGTCAACGGAAAGGATTCAAGTGCCTTTTAATTAAGCTGTAGCAAAAGTCAAACCACTCTCCCTAATGAATTTCCGGTAGGCTATGGCGAGACGGTCGGAAGGAAGGTGTAGTTCTGCCGCTAAGTCCAGGGGCAGACGCTCGGGATGTTGCGATTCCACAATGGGGAGGTCTTGCCTAAAAATTTTATCCTGAAAGGCCACCGCCTCCGCGTCATTTTTAGGGTCACCGTAATCCATCAGAATAATAAACCATGCCCTGGTGGCGGTTTCGGTCAGCGGGGTCGCGTGCAAGAGCAGGCTGAAGCAGTTGTCCAGGTGCTTTTTCCGCAAGAAAACCGTGAAGGGAGTCATGATGCCGTAGTCGTAGGAAACTTCGCCCGCCTTCGCCGTTCCGTCGGGATCAGGCTGGTAGACACGGATACCACGTGCCTCGAGAAACCCCTCAGGACTCAGTTCAACTTGGTAAACCCCGATCTCCGCGTGCCCAGGCACACCGAGCGATCCCTCATGGACAATGGGCAGGTGGGCCACATCGAGAAAGTTCTCAATGACCCGCGGGGCCCCCGCCTTGACTTCATAGGGACCAGCTACGACGGCGCGAAAAGATGGGTCGGAAAACTCCGGCAAAGCGGGAAAACGGGGAGGATTATCATCCAAGCAAACCCAAACGAGGCCACCCACCTCATGGACAGAGTAGGTCTGCACCTTGGCTTTGGAGGGCGGCTTGACCGAGGGATGGGCCGGCATGTGGACGCAGCTTCCATCTTCGTCGTAGGTCCACCCATGGTAGGGACATCGAATGTTGTCGCCGACAAGCTCGCCTTTGCTCAGCGGTGC
>CAXMPH010000012.1:0-15058 GCA_964195055.1 uncultured Chthoniobacterales bacterium
ATGCCGGCAACCATCCGCGGCCGCACCCGACCACGATCAACGGAGGACGGAAGATGGGAAAAGAAAACACGGGAAGGTGATGCGCTTAACCGATGCTGGAGGGCATCCTCCTCTGCCGGGGACGGCCGAAGGGAAAGGACAAGAAAAACCAGGGGAGTAAAAATCTTCAGCAGATTCATGGTGCCGCCAGCGGGGCCAGCGGAGCAACCAGACGCACGTTGAGCGGACGCACCTTGTCATAAATCCGCTCGGCTACCGAAGGACCGCCCTCGTACCCACGGGCCAACATCTCTAACTTGGCATCGAGGTTGTCGATATAATGTAGGGCAATCGCCTCAGGAGTCTTTGGCTGCACCGGCGAACCGAAGGCTAGTTCCCCATGGTGCGCCGCCACGAGATGCAGGAGGTGGAGGCGGACGTCCTCATTCTCCGGGACAAGGCCCTCCCAATCGTTAAGTGGCAGGGTCTTCCACAGAGAATTAATCAACTCGATGCCGATGTTAATGTGCCCCAGTAACTCCCCCCGTTCATCAAAGGTCATGGTGAAGCCTCCCTCCTCCACGCAATTTTCCCAGAGTTTGCCGCAATCATGAAAGAGAACACCGCAGAGCAGCAGATCTCGGTGGAGCGAGGTATTAACCAGAGAGATGGCATCGGCGTACCTCATCATCTGGGCCACATGCTCGACCAGACCTCCCCGCCGCGCATGGTGGAAGAACCGGGCCGCAGCCGTCCGCTGAAAACGAGATCCAAACTTTTCCAGAAAAGTTTGCCCGAGCGATTTAAGGCGCGGTTCCTTCATCCCTGCGACAAGAGAAACAATGAGTTGAAAGTCTTCCTCCTGACGCGCCCGCAGGTCGGCGGGACCAGCTAGAAATTCCTCTTTAGTCTGACCAAGCAGGGCGGAAAAACTCCAGTTCTTGGCCTCCAATCCAAAGACGGGATGCACTTGAAAATCACCCTTCAACTCGAGACAGGCCCCTGGAGTAAGGGATTGGACTGCGGCGAACTGCCCGCTATCAGACCAGACCCGCAAGACAAAACGATCGCGGGCATCGCAGAGTTGCACCTCAAGAAACGGCTTGCCGTCCTTGGAAGCTTTTTCCACCACTGCCTCGACGAGGACCGGCAGCAAGGCATGGGTACGTTCCGCCTTGGCGGCAACCCGGAGAGAGGCGATATCGGTCATTCCCTCCATAACTTAGGCTCCCTCGCGGGCCACCGACTCCCAGACCTCACGTTGCTTGGGAGTGAGTTTGGTTGGCAACTGGACTTGAATGACCGCGTAGAAATCCCCCCGCGTTCCGCCGCGCTGCGGCAGGCCCTTGCCTGGAATACGAAACTTTCGTCCGTTCTGAGTGCCAGAAGGAATCTTCAGCTTGGCCCGGCCATCGAGCATGGGGATGGTCACTTCTCCACCGAGCACCGCCTGAGTCACCGGCAATTCTACTTCGTGGATGACATCGGTGCCCTCGACAACAAACTCTGGATGCCGCTCGAAGCGGACCCGAAGATAAAGGTCCCCGGCTTGGCCTCCTCCACTCCCCTCTCCACCAATGCCGGCCAAGCGGATTCTCTGACCCTCCCGCACTCCCTTGGGGATCTTAAGCGTGTAGGTTTCCACCTTGCCGGAGCGCCCACGGGTGAAAGAAATCGGGCGCGTCTTGCCATGGAGAGCCTCTTCGAGGGTGACCATGATATCGGCCTCGGCATCCTGACCACGCAGTCGCGTCTCTTCGCCACGAAAGGCACTACCGCGCCGCCCACCCCGAGCTGATCCTCCAAAAAACGCCTCGAAAAAGTCGCTAAATCCGGTTCCACCAAAGGAAAATTCTTGCTCCTGAGGCCCTCCCCCACCGCCCATACCGCCGTAGCCACCAGAAAAACCACCGCCGCCCGGAGGAGGACGAAATCCACCGCCACCCTGCTGCCAGTTCGGACCTAGTTCATCATATTTCTGACGTTTCTCGGTGTCGCTGAGAACCTCGTAGGCCTCGTTGATTTCCTTAAACTTTTCCTCCGCCGTCTTCTTGTCTTTAGCCAGATCGGGGTGGTGCACCCGCGCCAGCTTGCGGAAGGCTTTTTTGATATCGTCAGGCGAGGCCGTTTTGGCCACGCCGAGGGTTTTATAATAATCGCGAAATTCCACAGGATTTTTTTCTGCCCCAACCATAAATTCTTGTCCACCCCGACACCAACAGATTCCACCGCTTGGCCTAAGGCCTTCTCCCAGCTAGAATTGATCAAATATGCTTGATATCCGCACCATTCGCGAAACTCCCGAAACAATTAAGGAGCTCCTTGCCCTCCGCGGCCCGGGCCTCGACACCAGCATAGACGAGCTGCTCGCGACCGACCTTGAGCGCCGCAGTAACGAAACCCGCTGGCAGCAGCTTCAGTCAGAACGAAAGCGGCTCAGTAAGGAAATCGGGGCCAGCCGAGCCCAAGGCAATGACAGCTCCTCCCTCGAAGCGGAGTCAAAAAAGATGGCAACGGTGATGGAGGCCCTGCAGCAGACGTCCGCGGCGGCGGAAGCGCGACAACGCGACCTTCTTTTGGCCATCCCGAACACCCCCCACCATGACATCCCTCACGGCGAGGATGCCCAAGCCAACCCGGTGCGACGCACCTGGGGCCACCCCCCCGTCTTGGACCAACCCGAGGATCACCTGAAGATCGGAACCAGGCTCGGCCTCTTCGATACCGAGCGGGCAGCCAAGCTCAGCGGGAGTGGTTTCGTCTGCTACACCGGCCCAGGAGCTCGGTTAGAGCGTGCCCTTATCTCTTTCCTCCTTGATCTGCACACCCGCGACCATGGGTACACCGAAATGAGCCCTCCCTATCTGGTTAATCGGGCAACTATGACAGGCACTGGTCAGCTCCCTAAGTTTGAGGAGGACTTATTTGGCATCAAAGAAAGCGACCTTTTTCTCATCCCCACCGCCGAAGTACCCGTGACCAATTTTCACCGGGACGAAATTCTCCCAGCCCCGACCCTTCCCCTCTCCTACGCCGCCTACACTCCCTGCTTCAGAAGGGAGGCAGGCTCGACTGGGCGAGACACCCGCGGACTCGTCCGCATGCACCAATTTGACAAGGTCGAACTAGTCAAGATCACCAAGCCAGAAGACTCGGCTGCCCAGCTGGAAGCCCTAACAGCCGACGCCGAGCGAGTCCTCCAATTACTCGGACTACCCTACCGAGTGATTGAGCTCTGCGGAGGCGACCTAGGATTCAGTGCCCGCCGAACCTATGACATCGAGGTCTGGGCCCCCGGCCATGGCGATTGGCTTGAAGTCTCAAGTTGCTCGGACTTTGGCGACTACCAAGCACGACGCATGGCCCTGCGCTATAAGGGCGAAGATGGGAAAAACCACTTCTGCCATACCCTCAATGGCTCGGGCACGGCTTTGCCCCGGCTCTACGTTGCCTTGCTCGAAAATGGACAGCAATCCGACGGCTCGGTCCAGCTACCCGAAATACTCCATCCCTACTTCGGGGCAGCGCAGCTCAAGCCAGTTTGAGTCATGAAAGGAGAGGAGAACCTGTTAGGGCGTTTTCTGACCGCGGTGGCAGACATTCCACCCTCGACCTCTGCCCTCGTTGCTGTTTCCGGTGGCTGTGATTCCGTTGTTTTGCTCGACCTCCTCAGGCTGGCCAAATTCCAAAGTCTCACGGTGGCCCATTTCCACCACGGCCTCCGGGGGGCCGAGGCCACCGCCGATTCTGCTTTCGTGGCTGAGCTCTCCCAACGGTACCGCCTCCCCTGCCTTCAGGGAAGAGGACACACCCGAGCTCGGGCCGCTCGGCGCAAGCAATCATTGGAGCAGGCCGCTCGCGAACTTCGCCGCGCCTTCCTCGCCAAATCAGCAAAAAAACGTGGCGCCACTATTATCTTCCTCGCCCACCATGCGGGGGACGTGGCGGAAACAATGCTCTTCCACCTCGCCCGCGGTGGAGGGTTACGTGGCCTCACCAGTTTGCGATCCACCGCACCGCTCGACGCCACCGGCCTCGTCCTTATCCGGCCTCTCCTCGGCTTCACCCGAGGGGAAATCGAGGATCACGCCAAACTACGGCGGCTTGGCTTTCGCCAAGATGAGTCGAACTTTTCCCGAGCCCACACCCGCAACCGCCTCCGCCTTGATGCCCTGCCCGCCCTCACGACAGCGATCGGTCACGACCCCATCCCTCCGATGGCTCGGGCGGCAGAGATCCTTGAGGCCGAGGACGATTGGCTCGAATCTCTGGTGGCGGAAGATGCCGCCCAAGCAGAACTAACCACATCTTCCCTGCGCCGTATGCCGGTGGCCCGCCAACGAAGATTGCTCCGCGCTTGGTTACGAGAACAGGCGCCGGCCGAACCGAACTTTGCCACGATTGAGCGGGCCCGTAATCTCGCTCTTTCCACGACCGCTCCGGCCAAGATCAATCTTGCTCAAGGGCAGCACTTGCGCCGGCGAGCAGGAAAAATTTTTATTCAATCGGCAGCAACCCCATGAAAAATTCTCCTCCTAATAAAAGGATAGGTTTGGCCTCAGAGCACGGTCATTACGGAGAAAAGAAGACCTTTTGTCCCGACGATAAATCGCCGAGGTCATCGGGTTATTCTTGCCCGAAAGCGCCGTTTATGAAAAACAGCACCGTTCGCGTCGCGTCTTAAAGACTGTCGGCGCTCAACCTTTTATTATGGCACACAACATTCTCGTAGGCGCCCAATGGGGCGATGAAGGCAAAGGCAAAATTATCGACTATCTTACGGATGAGGCCGATGTGGTGGTTCGCAGCCAAGGCGGCAACAATGCTGGTCACACCATTGTTCACGGGCAGGAAAAATTTGTCCTCCACCTCATTCCCAGCGGAATTCTTCGTCCTCGGAAAGTCTGTGTCATCGCCAATGGCGTTGTTGTCGATCCCTTAGCCCTTATCACCGAAATTAAAGGCCTGCGGGCGCGCGGAATCAAGGTAGAGCGCAATCTCCTCCTCAGCGACTGCGCCCACTTAGTTATGCCCTGGCACAGCGCCCTCGACGAACAACGCGAACTCAACAAGGGCAAAAATAAAATCGGTACAACCAAGCGTGGCATCGGCCCTGCCTACGGAGACAAGGCCGCCCGCACGGGCCTCCGGGTTGGTGACTTGCTCGATCCAGATTCCTTTGCCAAGAAATACCGGAAGCGCCTCAAAGAAAACAACGCCGTCCTTCGCTCCCTCGGGGCAAAACCTCTCTCCCTCAATCCCTCGCTGAAAGAGTACCTCACTGCCGCTACCTTATTGCGCCCCTTCATCACCAACACCGTGGTCTGGCTTCATCAGGCCATGGCTCGCGGAAAGAACCTCCTCTTTGAAGGCGCTCAAGGAACCTACCTCGATCTCGACCACGGGACCTACCCCTTCGTTACTAGCTCAAACACCACCGCCGGCGGTTCCTCCACTGGTTCGGGAGTACCTCCCCACCGCATCGATAAAGTTCTCGGTGTCATGAAAGCCTACACCACCCGAGTCGGCGAGGGTCCCTTCCCTACCGAAGATAAGAAGGTCTCCCAACTTCTTCATGGCATGGGTCGAGAATTCGGGGCCACTACCGGACGAGCCCGCCGCTGTGGATGGTTCGACGCCGTGACCACTCACTACGCTGGGATGATCAACGGCATCGATGAACTGGCCATCACCAACCTTGACGGCCTCGACGACGTGCCCTCCATCAAGGTCTGCACCGCTTACAAACTCGGAGGAAAAAAACTCACCCATCCCCCGACCGATGCCGAGCAATGGGCCCAGTGCCGTCCCGTCTACACCGTCTTTCCTGGCTGGATGAAGCCGACATCTGGAGCCCGAAAATTTTCCGAACTTCCGCTGGCCGCTCGTCGCTATGTCCGTGCTCTAGCCGACCTGACTGGAGCAAAACTACGTATTGTCAGCATCGGTGCTAGGCACGATGAAACCATCCGACTGTGAACAATCCAACGGGCGTTCCGCCGGATAAAATTCCCTCACACATCGCCGTCATTATGGATGGCAACGGGCGGTGGGCGAAGCAGCAAGGGCTTCCCCGCCTCGAAGGTCACCGCCGCGGCTCTAAATCAGTCCGTGCCTGCACTAGCGGATGTCTGGAAGCCGGAGTTGAGCACCTTACCCTCTACGCTTTCAGCAAGGAAAACTGGCAGCGACCACCCACTGAGGTGAAATCCTTGATGAACCTGCTCGACCGTTTTCTGGCTGAACAGACGGCGGAGATCATGGAGCGTAACATCCGCCTCCGGGCCATCGGGCACCTCCATGATTTGCCTAAAAAATCCCAAGAGCGCCTCGATCGAGCGATCGAGCAATCCGCCGGCAACACCGCCCTCACCCTCACTCTGGCGCTGAGCTATGGCGGACGCAGCGAAATCACTGATGCGACCCGCGCCATCGCCCGCGAGGTCCACAATGGTCAGCTCGCCCCGGAGGATATTGAAGAGAAAACGGTGGCGGCACATCTCTACACCGCAGGGCAGCCAGATCCCGACCTGCTTATCCGTACCTCCGGCGAAATGCGAATCTCCAACTTTCTCCTTTGGCAATTGAGCTACACCGAAATTTTTGTCACCGAAAAACTGTGGCCGGAATTCACCAAGGAAGATCTTTTCCAAGCGGTGCGTGATTATGCTGGACGCAGCCGAAGATACGGCGGCATCTGACCCGATTACCCAATGGCCAAAAAACAAACAGTTCTGGTAGTAGACCCGGATTCCGACTTCCTCTCGTGGGCACAGCACCAACTCGATAGCGCTAGTGTCGAGGTCATGACAGCCCAGTCCTCGGAGGAGGCCTTCAAGCTCTTTTGTGCCAAGTCCCCCCTCCTCGTCATCACCGAAATGCGACTCGGCACCCACAGCGGGATCGAACTCCTCGCTCGCCTACGCAAACGTGATCCCAACGCCCTCGTTATCGTGACCGGGGCCCTCGGAACCACTCAAAGTGTCATCGAGTCAATGCGCCTCGGAGCTTTTGATTTTGTGCGGAAGGAGGAGCTTCCCTTTAATCTGAAAATCGTGGTGGATGCCGCTCTCAAGGCGGCCGAAGAAATGAGTCAGGCCCGCACCTCCGAACCCAGCCTAACGGTGGAGCAGCACCAAGACAGCATCATCGGCCAATCAGCGGCGATGCAAGAAGTCTTCAAAATGATCGGCCGCATCTCCAACAGCGATGCCGCCGTCATCGTCACCGGCGAGAGCGGTTCAGGCAAGGAGTTGGTGGCGCGCGCCATCCACCAATACAGCGCCCGGAGCGATCGTTCATTTCTCGCCATCAACTGTGCCGCCATCCCAGAAAACCTTTTAGAAAGCGAACTCTTCGGCCATGAGAAAGGCTCCTTCACGGGGGCGAGCACTCAGCGGATCGGCCGCTTTGAGCAATGTGACGGAGGCACCCTCTTTCTCGACGAGATCGGTGATATGCCGATGGCCGTCCAAAGCAAACTTCTTCGGGTTCTCCAAGACGGCACCTTTTCCCGCGTCGGTAGCAATAAAACCATCTCAACCGACGTCCGTATTATTGCGGCGACGAACAAGAACTTAGAAAACGAGGTGGTGGAAAAAAAGTTTCGCGAAGACCTCTTCTATCGCCTCAACGTTGTCCGAATCCATCTCCCTCCCCTGCGCAATCGCAAAGAAGATATCTGTCTTCTCGCCCAATACTTTCTCAAGCGAATCGCCGTTCAAAAACTCAAACCCCAACTCCAGCTAAGCCAAGACGCAATTCAAGTCCTCGAGAGCTATCCCTGGCCGGGCAACATCCGTGAGTTGGAAAACACCATCCAGCGCGCCGCCGTGCTGGCCACCTCCGAGATTCTTCTGCCGAAGGACCTTCCACTCGGTCAGGCCCCTCTCAGCCAAGGGGGCGAGCCCCCAGCCACCCCCATCGTCCCCGCCGCCAGCTTAGACTTAGAGACAGCGGCCCAGTTCCTTTTTGAAACCGCCGCAGCGCAACCCGGGCTGGAGTTACTTCCATGGCTGGAAAAGGAGTTCACCCGCCGCGCCATGGAGTCGACCGGACAAAATCAAGTCCACGCTTCTAAGCTGCTTGGAATCACTCGGGCCACCCTGCGCAAACGCTTGGAGAAGCTACGCAGCGAGACACCGTGAAGCCAACTCCGTCCTCGTGGCTCTGGCAGGATGAAGTCTGGCAACCAGCCCAGTCGCTCCCTCTCAGCGACCGCGCCATTCGCTATGGTATGGCCGTCTTTGAAACAATTGGCATCCGCTACGGGGTTCCCCTGCTTTGGCAAGAGCACTTAGAACTACTGGCCCAAGGCGCCAAAAAATTGCTAGCTCTGACCCTGCCCGATCTGACAAGACCATCCCTTCCTCCCCGAGAGAGTGGCGTCTTACGCCTTTACATTACCGCTGGCGATGGATCCCCGACTGACCCGGTAAGCCATCCCCGTATTTTCGCCCTTTTTGAGAATTTTCCCACGGGCCTGCCTTGGAGGGAGCAAACCGCCCGCCTCCATCCAGAGCCAGTCACCCCCTTTGCCCACGGTTGGAAAACTGCTAACTACTGGCCCCAGTGTGCCGCCCAAGAAGCGGCCCGCTCTGCCGGCTTCGACCACGCCCTCATAGCCGACCGCGAAGGCAACCTTCTCTCGGCCGCTTTGGGAAACCTCTTCTTCATCCTTGAAGGAAAGCTTTGCACTCCGGCCCTCTCTCTCGCAGTGCGCCCTGGGGTGATTCGTTCTTGGATTCAGAGCGAAAAATCTGTCGAAGAAAAAATCTTTCCCGCCGGTCGCTTAGACGAAGTTGCTGAACTTTTTATGACGAACAGTCGGCAAGGAGTGGTTCCCCTACATTACCAAAATATCAGCTCGGGACCGGTCGGACGTGCTTTGCGCACTACCTGTCTTCGCCAAAAAATTACTCCGTGAGCAACCAACTTCTCTCCGCTGGTGATACCAGTCCCTCGGCCCAGCAATGGGCCAGCAAGGTTATTAGCGGGAAAACCATGGCGATCGCTGGTGGGGTAGCCTCGCCGGCCCAGCCATTTCTGACGGCATGGCTCACCCAAAAAATTGGCCAGTGCGTCTGCGTTGTCTGCCCAGACGTCAAACGCCAGGAAGAGTTTTTCCACGATCTCCGATTTTGGAATCCTCAGACACTTTTTCTCCCCGAAGTGGAATTGGCCGGCGAAGGCATCGGTAACCCCGACCCCGAACTCGCCGCGGCCCGACTGGCGGCCTTGCGTGAAATCGACACCGCTCCGCCACCTCTCATAGTTGTTACGGCAGCGGGCCTCGACCACCCTGCCCCCTCCAAAGAAAGGCTCGGTGCCGACATCCTCACCCTCCGTCGCGGAGCAAACTTTCCTCTCGGCGCCCTAGTTACCCAACTGGAGGAGAACCACTTTATCCGCAACCCTTCCGTAGCTCAGCGCGGACATTATGCGGTACGCGGCGGCATCGTGGATATCTACCCTTGGCAGACCGCTCTCCCCATCCGCTTGGAATTCTTTGGCGACGACATCGAATCGATACGTTCCTACGACCCCGACTCCCAGCGCTCCGTCGAAACACTGGAGACTTGTGAACTCGTCCTCGGCGAAAGCAGCCAGGAGAATAACGCCAGGGTGCGAGATCACCTTGGACCGGAAATTCTCCTAATCTCGATTGAGAATGCGGCTCCAGAAGTCAGGGTGCAAATCCACGGAGGCCACCTCCTCGAGCAAGATCAGGATCAAATCGAGATCCTTGCGGCCGATCATCCACTCGGCGATTTTGCCATTGGCGATATCGTTCTGCTCGAGCAACGCCGCCGCGATCTCTTCCGACAAATCAGCCAGTGGCAGGAGGCGGGCTGGACCGTGCGTATCTTTTGTACCAACGAGGGCGAAGCGACCCGACTCCGTGAACTGGCCGCTGGAGAATCGGAGGGAAGGCAAGAATTGCCGGTGGCCCTCGGCCACCTCACCCGCGGATTTTCTTTAGCGGAAGCCCGCCTTGCCGTCCTGACCGATGCCGAAATTTTCGGGCGGGCCGCCAGCTTGGAGGCTCGGCGTGGTGGTTGGCAGCGAGCTCGGGCCGCCTTAACCCGCCAGACCTTGCGGTTCGACGACTTCGAGGAAGACGAACTGGTTGTTCATCTCGATTACGGTATCGCCCGCTACCGAGGGCTCAGTGTCCTTCCCGGCCAGGAAGAAGCCGGCGAAGTGCTCACTCTTGAGTTTGCCCGAGGCTCAAAACTCTATGTCCCTCTTGATGCTGGCTGGAAGGTTTCCCGTTACGTTGGAGTGGGACGCAAAAATCCGGCGCTCAGTGAATTGGGAGACGGCCGCTGGCAACGGGCCCGCACCCGTGCTGAGACATCCGTCCTCGCCTACGCCGAAAAACTTCTCCGGGTACAGGCCGAGCGGGAGGCCGAACCGGGTCTAAGCTTTCCCCCAGACAACACCTGGCAGCAGGAGTTCGAGGACTCTTTCCCCTACGACGAGACCCCCGACCAAAAACGAGCCATCGCCGAAACCAAGCACGATATGGAATCCACCCGACCGATGGACCGCCTCATCTGCGGTGACGTCGGATTCGGAAAAACCGAGGTTGCCATCCGAGCGGCCTTCAAAGCTGTTATGGGTGGATATCAGGTTGCCTTGCTCGCCCCCACCACGGTGCTGGCCCAACAGCACTGGCAGACCTTGCGCGAGCGGATGTCAGATTATCCGATCAAAGTAGGTCTACTCAGCCGCTTCCGTACCCAAAAACAGCAGAAGCAGACCCTGCTGGGACTCCGTGACGGCAGCATTGATATCGTGATTGGAACTCACCGCTTGCTCGGCAAAGACGTGGCCTTCCAAAACCTCGGCCTCGTCGTGGTGGACGAGGAGCAGCGCTTTGGTGTCCTCCACAAGGAACGACTGAAGGAAAACTTCCAACGCGTCGATGTCCTGACCCTCTCAGCCACCCCCATCCCGCGCACCCTCTATCTCTCTCTTCTCGGGGCGCGCGACATGAGCACCATCGACACCCCTCCGGCCAACCGCATCCCAGTCGAGACCGTCATCTGCGGCCACGACGAGCGCATTATCCGCGATGCCATCCTTCGAGAAATGAAGCGTGGCGGACAAGTTTACTTCCTCCATAACCGCGTCAAATCCATCGATGTCCTGCAAAAGCGACTCCACCAACTCATCCCCAAAGCCCGCATCGTCACTGGTCACGGACAAATGGAGGAAGGCGCTCTCGAGAAAGTCATGGGGACATTTGTTCGCGGCGAGGCCGACATTCTTCTTTGTACCACCATCATTGAAAGTGGCCTCGATATTCCTAACGCCAACACCATCATTATCGACCGAGCCGATCGCTTCGGCCTCGCCGACCTTTACCAACTGCGCGGACGGGTTGGTCGGTCGAACCACAAAGCCTACGCCTACCTTCTTCTTCCCCGTGACCTTATGAGCGGAGGAGAAGCCCAACAGCGCATCGCCGCCATCCGTCAGTATTCCAGTCTCGGTGCCGGTTTTCGAGTGGCCATGCGGGATTTGGAGATTCGTGGGGCCGGCAATATCCTCGGAACGGATCAGAGCGGGCATATCCTCGCCATTGGATTTGAATTCTACTGCCGCCTTCTCAAAACCGCCGTGGCCAAGCTCAAGGGGGAAAAAGCTCCCGGCCGCCCCGACCTGCGGGTCCAGCTCGACTTCATTGCCTCCGATCCCGCCACCGTCAGACCGGACCAGTTACCCGCTTGGATCCCCATGGACTACATCACCGACCCTCGAGAACGCATCGCGGCCCATCGCCAACTCGCCGAAGCGGAGAACCTCGCCCGACTAGATGATCTCAAGAACCTCTGGCGTGACCAGTACGGACGACTCCCCTCGGCCGCTCGTCACCTGCTTAAAACTGCAGCCATCCGTCTCCGTGCGGCCACCGTCGCCATTGACCTAGTTGAGACAGAGGGAAGGGTGCTTCGCCTGCGTCGCGGAGGGGACTTTATCATGATTGGTCACCGTCACCCCCGTCTGGAATCCGACGATCCTGCCTTGAAATTGCGTCAGATTCTTACACTCTTACAACAATTGTGATCCGAACCACCCTCATCCTTTGCCGTACCGCCGCCCTGGTGGTCGTCCTGCTGCCTTGGTCCCTTCCCGGACAGACGAAAGACCGCATGGTCGATGGTATTGCTGCGGTGGTTAATTCCCATGCCATCACCTACGGGCAAGTGCGAGAGCTCCTCATGTTTCGCCAACGCTCGCTCCGAGAAATGTACCAAGGCGAAGAGCTGAGGAATAAGATGAAAGCAGCCCAAGAGGCAGCCCTGAAAGATCTCATCGATCGCCAGCTCATCATCGATGACTTCAAGGGGCAGGAGTTCCAAATTCCGGAGTACATCATCGAAGACCGCCTCAATACCATCGTCCGCGATGAATTCGGCGGCGACCGCACCGCCTTCGTCCGTACCCTCCGCGCCCAAGGCTTTAGCATGGCCCGCTTCCGCAAGGTCGAGCGGGAAAAAATTATCGTCCAAGCCATGCGCCAGCGTGCCGTGCGGGCTGACTTCATTATTTCCCCAGAAAAAGTTGAGACTTTCTATCGAAAAAATGCCTCAGAGTATTCCACACCTGAAGAAATTCGTCTCGGGATGATTGTCATGCGCCCCGAAGAAGATAGTTCGGGAGACCCCATTGAAGCCGAGCGCAAGATGGCGGAAGAGATCCATCAAAAATTAGTGGGCGGTGGCGATTTTTCCGGAATGGCCCAAATGTATTCGGACGACAGTACCGCCGATTTTGGAGGAGACTGGGGCTGGATCGACCGCGGGACGCTCACCGATTCCCTAAGTAAGGTTGCCTTTTCCCTCCAGCCGGGCCAGCTGAGTGACGTGGTACAAGTTGGTGACAGTTTCTATATTTTACGTGTCGAAGCCCGCAAAGCGGCCACGACTAAGTCCCTCTCCGAATTGCGTGACGAAATTAGCCGAAAACTCTTCGAAGAGGAGCGGGTTCGCCTGCAGGACCAGTGGATCGAAAAGCTCCGCAAAAAGGCCTACGTCAAAATTTACTGACTGTGCCTGTTCGCCCTGTTCTCGGCCTGACCATGGGAGACCCTGCCGGCATCGGTCCGGAGATCATTGCCGCCAGCATGGCCGACCCGGAGAGACCGAGTGACTGCGACTTCCAACTCATTGGTCAGGCCGGGGGACATCTTCCGGGCCAACCCACTCCGGCTTCAGCAAATGCCGCCATGGCCGCCCTAGAGGAGGCATCTCACTTGCTCCAATCTGGCCAAATCCAGGCCGTTGTTACCGGACCGGTAAGTAAACAGGGTCTAGGGGAAGCCGGTTTTGCATTTCCCGGGCAGACGGAATTTTTCGCCGCCCGGAGCGGAACCAAGAATTTTGCGATGTGTCTGACTGGGGGAGCACTCACTGTCGCCTTAGCCACCATCCACCTACCTCTACGGGAAGTGGCTACGACCCTGCGGACAAAAGAAATCATCAGGGTCGGGCGTCTTCTGGCAAACTTCATCGAACGACGATTGCAGAGACCGGCCCGGGTCGCTGTCTCGGGGCTCAACCCTCACGCCGGTGAGGGCGGACAATTTGGCAGTGAGGAAGAGGACATTATTCGGCCGGCGGTGGAGCAACTAGCTAAGGAAGGGAATTTCACCGGACCATGGCCTCCCGACACGATTTTTTACCGGGCCGCCCAAGGTGACTTTGATGCGGTACTTTGCATGTACCACGACCAAGGGCTTATTCCACTCAAGCTTCTTGCCTTCGATACCGGAGTCAATGTCACCCTCGGCCTGCCCTACCCTCGAACTAGCCCCGATCATGGCACCGCTTTCGACTTGGCGGGAAGCGGCAAGGCCAGCCACCGCAGCATGCTCGAAGCCATCCGACTGGCCTCGGCAATGGTCCCTCGGTGAAATGACTTCAGATCATGTATTCGGGATCACCCGACTGCTCATGCAGTCCGCACTCCCTCTTTAGCCCACGGAAGCGTGTATCCTCAGGCTTCATTCCATCGGCAAAACGGGTGGTACTGTGGGTATCCCCCACACTGACATAGCCCTCTTCCCATAAGGGATGGTAGGGAAGCCCATTTTCGCTCAAGTAACGGCCAATCTGCCGATCGGTCCAGTCAATGATTGGATGCACCTTGAGCACCCTATTCTGCCGCTTGAGCACCGGCAGATCGCCGCGGGTAGCGGCATGCTCCCGCCTCAGACCATTGATCCAGACCTGGGAGCCGAGTTCCTCTAAGGCCCGGTTCATCGGCTCAACTTTGTTGAGACGGCCGTATTTCTCTAGTCCCTCAACCCCTTGCTCCCAAAGTTTCCCGTAAACCGCCTCCTGCCGAGCTGCCGTCATCAGCGGATTGTAGACTTTGGCATTGAGACCAAGTTTATCGATTAGTTTAGCCGCAAAATGATAGGTCTCAGGGAAAAGGTAGCCGGTATCAATAAAGACCACTGGAATTTTCGGGTCGATCTGGGTAACGAGGTGAAGCATCACTGCCGCCTGCACTCCGAAGCTGGTGCTCAGGAGGATGTGTCCGGGAAATTTCTCCAGAACCCAGCCGACCCGCTCGACCGCAGAACGTCCTTCCAAGTCATCGTTCCACTGCCTCAACAGAGTGTCGTCAAATTCCTCTAGCTTTGAATGGGCCATAAAATGGCCTTGGCAAATAAGCCCCCAGACTCAAGAGATCAAGCAACAAATGGTCACAACTTTCGCCGAGGAGTGACAATCTAAGACATCTTTCCCCATCAGTACAGGCCTAGGGTCGCCGCGGAAGCCCATGCTTTCCTCTTGTGGCGGGGGATGCTGTCTCTTAGGTTTCCTGCGTGTCTATTCTTATTGTTGGCTCTCTTGCACTCGACGACGTAAAAACGCCCACGGAGGAGCGCTTTAATCTTCTGGGCGGCTCTGCCGCCTACGCTGCCATTGCGGCTGGCTACTTCTCTCCGGTGAACTTAGTCGGTATTGTTGGCGAAGATTTTCCGGAAGAGCACTGGAACTTTCTTCAAGAACGAGGGATTAACTTAGAAGGCGTCCAGCGTGCCCCCGGAAAAACCTTC
>CAXMPH010000013.1:0-14349 GCA_964195055.1 uncultured Chthoniobacterales bacterium
CGCCGCCCCGAGCAAGTTTCCCGCGAGAACTAGTGCGGTACCCCACCATAACCCAAAAAAGAATCCGCCACCTAAGCTAAGGATCCCCCCAGGAAGGAAGAGCACCGTCGCCGCCATGACGAGTAAGGGGTAAATCAGCACACTCAGCACCCCCCACTCTTTCACCACATCCTCCGTCCCTTCGACCGCACCAAGAAAAGGGGCTGACTGGGCCATCCAAACCAAGGCGGCGACTAGTCCCAGAGCCACTAGGGTCTGCACCAAAGTCGATTTCACGGCCGAGTCCATGACTGATTAGTTGGCTTGCCGACGGCGGCGGACCTGCCAGACGGAAAGGGCAAAGGTGATCATCCCAAAAATCGCGCTGATCAACATGGCCGTAGCGTAAGTTGGCAATAGTTCAAAGGCCACCGCATCACCATAAAAAGCACGCCGGATTGCGGCCGTTCCATAAGCCACCGGATTGACTAGCACGGCAAAGCGAACCCATGAATCCGCAGTCACGGGAAAGAGCGCTCCAGAAAGGAGCCAGAGAGGCATAAGAAAAACATTCATGATGGCGTGAAATCCTTGGGTCGACTCCAGAGGCCAAGCGAGAAGGAAGCCGAGTCCAACCAAGCCAAAACTGACAAGCAAAAGAGCCGGGAACAACCGCAGGATCACCCCTCCGTCCAAGGGAAGTCCGGCCAAGGGAGCCACCGCACAAAAGAGCAAAGCCTGCCCAGTCGCTAAGGTCATCCCTCCGAGAAATTTCCCAAGAACGATGGCCTCGGGGGCAACTGGAGCAACCAAGACCCCCTGCAAAAATCCCTCCCGCCGATCCTCAATAATTGAAATGGTAGAGAAAATTGCCGTAAAAAGCAGAATGAGGACAACCGTTCCGGGAAAAAAGTAAGCTAGGAAGGTTATATCCGGCGGCAGACCGGATGAGAGAAAAGACGAACCGACCCCTGAACCGATCAAGAGCCAGAAAACAATCGGAGTGGCGAGGGCCCCGATAATCCGATTTCTCTGCCGGAGAAATCGGACGATTTCACGGCGCCAGAGAGCCAAGGCCGGCAAGCAGAGGAAGGTCTTGCCCTTGGGAGATGTTTCTCTGGTTGTCATTCGCTTGTCTTTTCCCCTTGGACCGAATTGGCAAAAAACGGACCAGCCAGACGCTCCCCTGTTCGGCGCAGAAAAACATCTTCCAGAGTGGGTCGTCCGGCCGTGACCGACTGTACTTCTCCGGGGAAGGCTTCGACGATTCGGGCTACTTGTTGGTGTGCCTCGGGAATTTCTATCCTCACCGTCCCCCCCTCCACCGTGACTCCCCAACCAAACTTTGCCTGCAACCCTTGGGCCAACATATCGGGATGCTTGCCCACGAGGGTGAGGACATCCCCCCCAATGGTAGCCCGCAGTGCGTCCGGGGTATCACAAGCCAGCAACTTTCCTTGGTGCAGAATGGCAACCCGGTGGCAGCGCTCTGCTTCGTCCATCAGGTGAGTGGTTAGCACCACCGTGATGCCGAATGCCTCACGCAACTGCTCGAGGATGCTCCAGAGATCAATCCTCGCCGCTGGATCGAGTCCTGTCGAAGGCTCGTCGAGCAAAAGGACACGGGGACGGGGAAGCAAACTCTTGGCGATCTCAACCCGCCGTTGCAACCCGCCCGAGAGCATTTTTACCCGGTCATCCAAGCGATCAGCAAGACGGAGGGCCACCGCCATTTCACCCAACCGCTCCTCCAAAGCAAGACCCCTCAAGCCGTAGAGATTGCCGCTGTAGCGCAGATTTTCTGCCACGGTCAACTGCGGATCGAGGCTGGGAGACTGAAAGACTACCCCGAGCAATTGACGAACCGAAGCGGGCTGGCTTTGCACATTGATCCCCCCGACCTGCGCCACCCCGCTCGTGGGAGGCAGCAGGGTCGACAAAATCCGAAAAAGGGTTGTTTTTCCGCCGCCATTGGGGCCAAGCAGGCCAAAAATCTCGCCTTCCTCAACCGCAAAAGACACCTGATCAAGAGCCACTCGTGTTCCAAAAACACGCCGAAGATTTTCTGTTTCAACAAGATTACTCATCAGGGCTGCATCGCAGTCTCCGGTACCGACGCCATCAACACATCCCGTGCAACGGAGGGTTCTGCCCCACCCACCAGAACGGCCCCGTAAGCGGCGGCAAGGACGAGGGCACTCAAAATCAGCACACCTCCACCCGGCCAGCCTGCATCCTCGGAGTTACCTTTGGCGTCCATTGAGGAAGGAGCATCAAGTGAGCCTCCTTACCTTGGCAACGTAATTTTCCTTTGGCCAAGGTGCTCCGTAGGTGCAGCATAGCGGGTCTACAACTATGTCATCATCTCAAACCGCCGATTTGCCCATCACCGATCTACTCGCCTCGGGGCGATCTCTGCTCTCTATCGAATTTTTCCCGCCTAAAAATGAAGAGGGAGGAAAACAATTGCTTCGCACCGCAGAAGCCCTTCGCCCCTACGCTCCAGATTTTGTCTCGATCACCTACGGGGCTGGAGGCACCACTCGGGAGCGCACCTTTCAGTATGCCAAAATTCTTCGCGAAGAATTCGGATGGCTGGTTATGCCCCACCTCACCTGCGTCGGATCGAGCAAGGCCGAACTTCTCGACATCGTCGGCACCTACCACGCCGACGGCGTCCGCAATATCATGGCGTTACGCGGCGACCCGCCCAAAGGTGAGAAAGAGTTTGTTCCCGGACCGGACGGGCTCTGCTACGCCAGCGACCTCATCGCCCTCATCCGCGACCATTTCCCTGATATGTGCCTTGGAGCGGGTGCCTATCCAGAAATGCACCCCGAAGCATCCTCTATGGAAGAGGACCTGACACATCTCAAAATCAAGGCCGATGCGGGAGCGTCCTTCCTCACCACCCAGCTTTTCTTCGACAACGAGCATTACTTTCGCTTCCTCGATCTTTGCCAGAAGCAGGGGATCAACCTTCCGGTTTTACCAGGCCTCTTACCCGCCCTTTCACTCTCCCAAGTCGAGCGCTTCGGACCGATGTGCGGCTCCGCCCTGCCCCCGGCCCTGCTCGAGCAATTAAAAGTCGTCGAAGATAATCCGCGAGCGGCGGAAGCCGTCGGGGTAACTTGGGCCTACCATCAAATCCGTGAACTCCTTCGACACGGAGCCCCCGGAGTCCATCTCTACATCCTCAACCGCTCCGACTCTGCCATCACACTGGCCCGCTCGCTCGAGCGAAGGATATCCTAACCGAACCTACTGCAACTATGTCCGACTCCACCGCAGGCAACCCTCTCCGAACAAACCTAGTCAACCGCGCCATCCCCGACCCCTGCGTTTTGGTTATCTTTGGCGCCACGGGTGATCTGACGCGCCGCAAACTCATCCCGGCCCTTTACAACCTAGCGGCCGACGGAAATCTTCCACCCTCACTCGCCGTCGTCTGCTTCGCCCGCCGAGACAAGAACCATCAGGGTTTCCGAGATGAACTTGGTGAGGCCGCCCGAAAACATTCCCGGCGACCAATTAATGACGAACTTTGGAACCAATTTGCCTCCAACATCTTCTATCACCAGAGCAATTTTCAGGATGCCGCCGGCTACGAATCACTTTCCTTGGAGCTCGATGCCCTCGACCAGCGCCTCGGCACCAAGGGCAACCGCCTCTACTACCTCGCCTCCTCACCGACCGAATTCGACGTCATTCTTGAAAATCTTCGTAAAAGCGGTTTAAGCCAGGCAAAGCCGGAGGCATGGTCTCGCCTTATTGTAGAAAAACCCTTCGGGACCGATCTGCCAAGCGCCCGCCGGCTGAACGACGCTGCCGCGGCGGCCTTCCCCGAGAAAGAAACTTTTCGTATCGACCACTACCTCGGAAAGGAAACGGCGCAGAACCTCATGGTTCTGCGCTTCGCCAACACCGTATTCGAGGCTCTGTGGAACCATCGCTACGTTGAGAGCGTCCAGATAACCGCCAGCGAACCGCTGGGCATCGGGACTCGCTCGGGTTACTACGAAAAATCGGGAGCCCTCCGTGATATGGTGCAAAATCACCTTCTCCAACTTCTCTGCTTAACCGCGATGGAGCCTCCCACTGACCTCAGCGCCGACGCCGTCCGGGACGAGAAGGTCAAGGTTCTCCGCGCCCTTCGTCCCCTGACCGGTCAGAATGTGGGGACCAATGTCATTCGCGCCCAGTACCAAGATGGCTTCATCGACGGACACGAAGTCCCAGGTTACCGGGAGGAGACTGGGGTGGCCCCAGAGTCAATGACCGAGACCTATGTGGCACTGCGGCTTCATGTCGACAACTGGCGCTGGGCCGGCGTCCCCTTCTTTGTCCGTGTGGGTAAGCGTCTACCCAAATCTGGGACGGAAATTGCCATCCAATTCCGGGGAACCCCACCGGTCCTTTTCAATCGTCAAAGCCAACTGAAGGACCCCAACACCTTGGTTATCCGCATCCAACCTGACGAAGGTATCTCCTTTCGCATGGCAGCCAAAATGCCTGGTGCACTCCTCCAAATCGAACCGGTAAAAATGGATTTCCACTACGGCACATCATTTGGCAAAGCTACCCCGGAGGCCTACGAGCGTTTGCTCCTCGATGCCATGAGCGGCGATGCCACCCTCTTCGCCCGGCGCGATGAGGTCGAAAAGGCTTGGCAATTCGTCGACGGCATTCGCGCCGCTTGGGAGGATGGTGAAGCGGAGAATCTCGACTTCTACCCCGCCGGATCCTGGGGACCGGCAGAAGCCGACCAACTACTGGCCGAAGACGAGGCTGTCTGGCGGCGTCTCTAAGATGACATCTCCGACCATTTCGCCAGGTCTCCCGGTCAAGGTCGGAGAGATCGAGCAACAACTCGGACGACTGTGGGAGCAATCTGACGCGGGCAAAGCACGGGCTTCCTTAGTGAATCTGGTGATTTACAGCGAGGCTGAGGACGCCATCGCCGCCAACACTCCCCTGCTTTCTACCATCGCCGCCGACCACGCCTTCCGGGCTCTCCTTGTCGAGGGCAACCCCAAAGCGGAAAAGTCATCTGTCGAGGCGTGGATCACAGCCCACTGTCACCTACGCGAAACTGGCCAAAAAGAAATCTGCTCCGAGCAGGTTACCTTCCGGCTCGACGGCTCCGCCGCGGGACAGCTGCCCAGCATCGTCTTTTCCCATCTCGACTCAGATCTCCCTCTCTATTTGTGGTGGCAAGGAGCCCTACAACAAGACCCGCAAGAGCAGCTTTGGACTCGAGTCGATCGACTAATCATCGACAGCAGTTGCTGGAGTCAACCTGCTTCCCAGTTCAAACTACTCGAGGAGATCGGGGTTCTCGCCCGAGGACGGTGCGCCGTTTGCGATCTGACGTGGACCCGTCTCTTTCATCTCCGCTACGCGGCCGCACAAATTTTCGATATCTCCGCTGCTCGGAAGCGCCTCACCCAATTAGAAAACATTGTTATCCACCACAGCAAAGGCCACTGGGTTACCGCTCTTGTCTTCCTTGGCTGGATGGCGAGCCGCCTCGGCTGGAAGCTTGATCTGAGAGCGGACCAGGAGCCTATCTTGCGGCGCCCGGACGGTGGGGCAGCCCACTTTAAACTGGTGGAAGACGCCGCCACGAAAAACTGCCTGACCTCCGTTGCCTTCCACTTTGGCGACGCCAAGGCTACGGTCCACCGGCAGGGGGACGAAGAGTTTTACCTGATCGACTTCACCTCCCCGGAAACGCCACCCTTCTCCCAAATGCTCCCCGCCGGACGGGAAAAGTCGGCCGACACCCTGCTCTCTGAGCTCAGCCGGGGTAGCCGCCATCCTCTCTTTTGGCCAGCAATCAAGGCGATCCAGCCTCTTTTGCACGATATCTGACAGACACGCTTGTCAGTTGCCTGCCACAAACGCACTATGGTTTCCTTATGCGCAAGAAAATCATCGCCGCTAACTGGAAAATGAACATGACCACTTCCGAAGGTGCCTCGTTCATCGAAGACCTTGTCTTGGAAATTAAAAACTTCGACGAAGCCGAGATTGTTATTATCCCTCCGTTTACCGCCTTGTCTCGACTCTCCGAGATCATCACCAAAATTCCCAGCCTCACCCTCGGTGCCCAAAATATGTGGCACGAGACCTCGGGCGCTTTCACCGGCGAAATCAGCGCCAGCATGCTTCGCGAGTTTTTCACTCGTTACGTTGTTTTAGGGCATAGCGAGCGCCGCACCATCTTTGGTGAGACGGATGAGATGGTGAACCTGAAAGTTAAAGCGGCCCATGCCGCTAGCCTCCGGCCCATCCTCTGCATCGGAGAGACCCTCGATGAGCGCGATGGGGGGCGGCACCACCAAGTCCTAGCCAAGCAACTCAAGGGCAGCCTTGCCGAAGTCAACTCCGCCCAAATGCTCGACACTGTCATTGCCTACGAACCCGTTTGGGCCATCGGCACTGGGCGCAGCGCCAGTCCAGAGCAAGCCCAAGAAGCCCACGCCTTCATCCGCCAAACCTTGGCTGAAATGTTCGATCAGGCAACCGCCGCCAAAGTTCGCATCCAATACGGCGGCAGCGTCAAACCGGGCAACGCCGACGAACTCCTCCATCAGCCGGATATCGATGGTGCCCTCGTCGGTGGCGCCAGTTTGGAGCCACGGGGCTTCGCGAAAATCATCAAAGCCGGGGCAAGGAAGTCTTAACCAAAGCAAGAGACCTTCCGGACGGATCCTCAATTCCGGGAGGAATTATGGCGGGGGGACATTTTCTCCGCTGACCAGATCCGTCCAAGACTGCCGGCGGCGGACAACCTCTGCTCGGTCGCCTTCCACCAAGATTTCCGCTGGCATCGGACGTGAATTATAATTGGAGGCCATGACGAATCCGTAAGCTCCGGCACTGAGCAGGGCCAGGCCATCTCCGGGGGAGAGCTGGGCGAGCGAGCGATCTTGGGCAAAAAAGTCTCCACTCTCGCAGACTGGTCCCACCACATCAACCGGCCGAGTTATCGCTCCCTCCGGCGCTTGCTTGAGCGGAACAATTTCGTGATGCCCCTCGTAGAGAGCCGGACGAATCAAGTCGTTCATCCCCGCATCTGTGATGACAAAACTTTTTGCCGGCGTCTGCTTGAGGTAAAGAACTTTGGCCAGAAGAGCTCCGGCATTACCGACCAAGCTACGCCCTGGCTCCAGAAGGATTTTCAGGCCCAGAGGCTTGAGCAAGGGAACCACCGCCTTGGCGTAGTCATCGAAATCGATCCGCTTGACCTCCTCGGAAGCACCCGAATCCCACCACTGGGGATCGCCGCTTTTCAAAGTGTCCTCGTAGACAATCCCCACCCCGCCGCCAATGCTGAAAAATTCGATACCGTAATCCCTCTGCAACTCTTTCACAATCGGTACCAGTTTATGCAAGGCCTCGACGAAGGGGTTTACTTCGAGAATCTGGGAACCGATGTGGGTTTGGATTCCCTTGATCTGTAGATGGGGCAAGCGGGCTGCCTCGGCATAAACTCCGAGAATGCGATCGATCCCAATGCCGAATTTATTGTGACTCTTCCCCGTCGAAATGTACTTATGGGTTTGGGCATCAACGTCCGGATTAACTCGCAAAGCCACCGGGGCCTTGCACCCCATTGCCCCCGCCACCTCGTTGATCAAGGCCAGTTCCGCCTCGGACTCGACATTGAAGGAATAGACACCTTCTTGGAGGGCGTACTCGATTTCCTCCCGCGTCTTCCCCACTCCAGCAAAAGTGCAGAGGTCAGCTCGCCCACCGGCTTGGCGTACCCGGAACAACTCCCCCCCGGAGACAATATCGAATCCCGCCCCCTCCCGTGCCAGAAGGTCGAGTACGGCAAGGTTGGAGTTTGCCTTCATCGCGAAACAGACCCGGTGATCAATATCGTGGAGAGCCTGATCTAAGCGCCGAAAGTGATCCTTAATCGTAGTGGCACTGTAGACATAGAGCGGCGTTCCGTGCTTCGCCGCCAAATCGGTCAAGGCCACATTTTCACAGTAAAGAACCCCGTCGCGGTAGGAAAACTCATGCATAAGGGGCGCAGCTTAACCCTCGCAGGTACCGCTGCAAAGTAGAAGCGGCACGGACAACTGATCGCCCCGACTATTCTTTCCGGAGGAGCACCCTAAGAATGAGAGAATCAACGGAATAACGACCGGGGCCGGTGAGGAGGAGAGCAACAAATCCTGCGAGATAGATGAAAGCCAACTCACCGCTGGAGTCACCAGAAAGCACCCCGCCGTGGACTGCGAAAAAAGCCACTGCCATGGTGCCAACGAGAAAGATGGAGGCGAAACGCGAAGCCAGTCCGACCACCAAAAGAACAGCGCAGAGCACCTCAGAAAATATGGCCAAGTTCAAACTCAAGGCAGTCCCCACTCCGAGGGGATCAGGGAAACCTTGAACGGCGCCAGCGTAGCCCTCCACTTTGGTCCAACCGTGCAAGAGAAGCATAGAGAGCCCGAGCCACACCCGCAGCAGCAGAAGTCCAATATTTTTAAAACAATCCCCCGGGGAACCAGCAATCCACTTAGCGCAGCATGAAATCATGCTTGGGATATACCCAGACTGAGGGTGGCCAGCAATGGTTAATTGTGCAAAGCCTTGAGCGACTGAACCGGAGAAGCCACCCTTATCTGATGAGTAAAGGGACAAAGTATGTTTGGCGTTGGGCGCGGCGCGCCAGGGCTGACCATGAGAATGACTGGAGGGATCGCCTAGCTTGCCTCGGCCCTCTCAATCTGGCGGTGCATGGCAAGCCCGGAAGCAAGATGATTGGTTTGGAATCCTTCAGCTCATCGGCCGCCCCCCTACGCCGCCTCGCCCGTGAGTTCGGGGGGAAGGTCGAACGTATCGATATGGAAAAACTGGCAGAGCAGGCGAACGCTCCACGCCGACCCCTGCAGATAGCCGGTGATCTGGTCATCCTTGATGTACACGGAGAGTGGCCCGCAGAAAAAAAGAAGCCGAAAAATCTTCTTCGTATTACTGGCGCTATGGCCTTTGGCACGGGAGAGCACCCCACCACATCTGCCTGTCTGCGCCTGCTTCGAGCGGAGGCAGCTCTCCTTATCCCCGGATGGAGTGCCTTGGATCTTGGCACGGGTTCAGGAATCCTTGCCATCGCGGCTGAAAAACTTGGAGCCGGTCGGGTCACCGCCTTTGACAATGACTCGCACGCCGTTCGTACGGCCGAAGCCAATGCCCGCCGCAATCGATGTCAGAAGATACGATTCAGCACCTGCGACCTGCTAAGCTGGCAACCAGCAAAGAATTGTTATCCCATTGTCATGGCTAACGTCTTTAGCGAAACCCTCCGATCGGCGGCACCCTCGATAACTGGTGCCGTCGCTTGCGGAGGTTGTCTCATCCTTTCCGGCATCCTTCGCATCCAGGAAAGCGAAACCCTCCAGACCTTTCTCCAGCACAATCTGCAACTCGAAAAAACATCGAGGCGCGGCAAGTGGGTCACCCTGCAACTGCGGCTGAAGTAACTTTGTCCGCTCTTGAAAATGCTTTGGCCATGGCCAGAAATTTTAGGACAAAATATCGGTTAGCCTCCGCCGGTTGGCCGGAAGGCGCCCCACGTGGGACTCGATCGCTCCAATGGCATTGTCGGCATGGCCAAAGCCGAGAACGCGACAGACCTCGGACTCAAAAAACTCGACGGCTCGCCG
Organism: uncultured Chthoniobacterales bacterium; assembly: GCA_964195055.1. Lineage (GTDB taxonomy): Bacteria > Verrucomicrobiota > Verrucomicrobiia > Chthoniobacterales > JACTMZ01 > JACTMZ01. Next base: position 9,663 of record CAXMPH010000013.1, read on the forward strand.
AGAGGCTGACTTGTGACAAAGATGAGCAAGGGCGCGGTGCAAAAGGTCGAAAAGTTCCGGCGTGGCATGCCCCGGCTCGGACAGGGCATCGCACAATTCGCAAAAATAAGACGCGGCCAACAATCGTGGATAATCCTTGCGAAGATCCTCCCATGTCTCAATCAAGCGCACTTCTCGGAGGCTATGAAGGTCCGACTTGCTGGAGGCCCCGAAAGATATCTCAGCATGGTAGAATAAATCTAAGCGCCCTCGTAGGCGACTGTCTCGCCGGGCCGTGCTCCGTGCCGCGGTGCGGATTTTTCCATGGTCCGCCGCCAGCCAGACCAAGACATAACTCGATTCACCAAAGCGAATCCGCCGAAGTAAAATCGCCTCAGTGGTTGCAGTTGCACCCATGAGGAGATCAGTCAACCACCTCTAGCAAAAGCTCTTGAAGATGAGCGTAAAAGTGCAGCTTAAGCAAAGCCAAGCCGCGCCGGGTGGCCAAATCCGGAGGATCGTGTTGATCGAGTTCGGACTCGGCGAACCCATTCTCCTCGACGATGATCAGCCTTGCTTGATTCAAGGTATTGATCCAAGCGTCCAAGTGATCTACTGAGATAACCAGCCGCGATCCGGCCTGGGGATGATCAAGGGAAGCGAGGTCGTCCGAGACAATCTTCCGATTGGAACTGAAAACTTTTTCTAATTCCGGCCGCACGTATTCATCCCAATCTTGGCAGAGTTCCTCATCGCCCTCTCCTCGGGACGGATCAGGATAAAGGCGCCGCTGGGCTTTTTTGTGCCGAGCTGAAACCTTGGGTAGCTCGCCCAGCAACCCTGCGAAGAGGGGATGAATGTCGCAGAGTTGGTAGGCTCGATTGGACTGGCGACAAAATTTCATCGGCTCAAGAATCCCCTTTTTCAAGAGTGGCTAGGAGCAGGTAACCGTGCAACCGTTCCACCATGGCCTCGGCTCTCTCCCTCTCGCCTGACCAAACTAGGGATTGCCCCTTTTGATGCACTTCCAGCATGTGGCGGGTTGCCCGATCACGAGAAAAGCCTAAGACCCTGCGGAACACCATCGTGACATAAGACATCAAATTCACCGGATCATTGTGCACCAACACGTTCCACCGGGGGGCCAAGGCATCCTTTTCACGGGGGGCGTCGAGGGTGGTGACCTCTGGTTCAGTCATAAAACGGCAAAGTGCAAGGAGGGCTCACCCGCGGCGGCCTCCATGCCATAGGCCAGCATCTCGACCACATGATCAGCCGACAGAGTCACCCCGACAGAGCTTGCTCCGAGCACTCCCTCGGCTAGAAGCAAAGCTCCGTTTAACTGAACCCCTGGCAGGTGGAAGACCTGAGCCCGCACCGCGAAAACCGTTGCTAAATGGCCCACCGAGTCATTTTCCTTGGCTGCTTGGGTCAGTCGTCCCAGCGTCTTGGCTCCCTGCGGGGGGATGAAATCGAGCAAGGCTCGCCGTCCAACGGTTAAACTCCGCTGGCCCAAGGGCTCCGGCAAAGCTGCGCCGAGCAGAGCGTCGGCCTCAAGCAAGCACTCCCAGTCCTGCCCCGCCACCGCACTCTGCAAAACGGGCAAAGAAGATCGGAGCCGTGGAACAAAAACGCGGGAGACCCATTCATTCCATTCCCGATTAATTGTTTCCCCACCGCCGGGGCTGAAGGTGGCCGGTCCAGAAGTTTTATGGGAGGGGAGGCATACCTCGACCGCACCCCACCATGAGGCAACTTCCCCGTAGATGGCAGAGTTCGGTAAGGGCTGAATCACTTAGATATTTTAGCACAGACCGCCCAAGGCGCGTTGCAAAATTTTCTCCTGCATCGCCGTCATCGTGGCGGCGGTGGAACCGAAGTCGGTCCAACCACCTAAGTGGAGCAACCCATGGACAGCGTACCGAGCAACTTCTTCCGGCAGCGGTATTCGCCGCTCCAGTGCCTCACGGCGAGCCGTCTCGACGCTGAGAACGATTTCCCCATGGAGAAAAGTGATCACATCCGTCGGCGTCGGATCACCCATGAATTTTCGGTGCATCCAGGCTATACGCCGGTCCGATACGAGAACGAAGGAAATTTCGGACAACTGGGGTAGGACTGTTTTGGGTGTCGCCGCAATCTGGACCAGGGAAAAGGCACTTTGGACCACGGAAATGACCTGGGGCAACTGCAGGTCGAGCTTTCCCACCATTTTCTGCCGGTTGAGCCAGACTAAGGAGATACCTTCCGGGCCGTCGGGAGGGAATCCGACTTTGGTGGGGGTTGGCCCTTGGCTCAAGGCAGGCTCCTCCCCCTCATGCTCCAGCGTCCGATCCAGCAAGTGCTGTTTTCCCCCCTTCCCTCGTCATTTTCTTATCCTCCTTAGGGTAGGCAATACGGCTGTGCAACATATTGAGCAGGGTAAAGCGGAAACTGGCAGAAAGCTTCTTAATGTCAGCCAGAGTGAGAGGGCATTCACCAAGCAAGCCCTCGCCCACCTTGCATTCGACAACATCCTCGACCAAGTCCTCGATTCGCTGGGGAGTCGGACGCTCTAGGCTACGAGAAGCGCTCTCTACCGCGTCAGCTAGGCAGATGATACCACTTTCCTTGGTCTGCGGATTTGGCCCGGGATAGCGGAAGTTTTCCGCGCGAACCACCGGCACGTCCTCAGCCCGAAGGTTCATAATCTTACCGCCCAAGCGAGCGTCTTCCGCCTGCCGCAGGGCTCGCTCGTGGAAATACCGAACCAAGGAGTTTCCATGATGCTCACGAATGACATCGACCACCCGCTCATTCAGCTGATTTTTCAGGGCGAGATCGACCCCTTCTTTGACGTGCGAAACAATGATGAGAGCACTCATAGAGGGAGCTAAATCATCATGGGGATTGATCCCTTGGGCCATATTCTCGGTAAAGTAATCGGGTTTGACCAGTTTGCCTATGTCGTGGAAATAGGCGCAGACGCGGCAGACCGTTGGGCTGGCCCCAATCGCTTCGGCTCCAGCCTCCGCCAGATTGGCCACCGCTAGACTGTGATGGTAAGTCCCCGGCGCCTCGAGGGTCATTTGCTTGAGCAGAGGATGGTTCAAGTCGGCTGACTCAAGCCACGAAATATCCGTGGTGATACCAAAAATATGTTCGAGGATGGGTAGAATTCCGCTAACCAGAATAGCGGTACCGACCCCGATGGTGAATGCTGCCAAAGTCTGCCAGCCCACCATAGCCCAATCGGTTAATCCCGGATCAGCAACCAAGGCAGGACCAATCTGGCCAAACATGGCTGCGAGCAACCAGACAGTGACTCCGACATAAAGTCCGGCCCTGATCAATTGGCTGCGCCGACGGACCTGGAGGGTGAGGAGGACGGCAACCGAGCCTGAGATGAGCGAAATAACCAGAAAGACGGCGTCAACCACGGGCATGAGAAAAGCGCCCCAAAGACTGGCGACGATTGCCCCAAAGAGACCGAGATGGCGTCCAAGCAACACCGAAAAAACCAGAGGGGCAAAAGCGTAGGGGATGAGGAGGGGGACCAACTGCAGGTCGATTCTCCCGGTGAAGGCAAGAAGGAGTAGCCCCTTGATCGTGGCGAGTTGGAGAAGAAGGATTCCGTAAATCAGGGCTAGGCTGGAGTTGCGGTAAAAAGCCTGAGGATGGTTGATCCACAACTGGGCAACGGAAAGGCCCAAGACAAGCAGACAAATGAAGTAATTCTTCAGCGGCTCCTCCTGCTGCTCATTAAAAATGAGGAAGGCCAACCCAACGGCGAAGGCGACAAAGACGGCCACCCGAGGGAACCATCCACATTCGAGGGCCTCGCGCCACGGGTTACTCTCCACCGTGCGACGAGACTTACCGCAGGCAAGGCCTTTTTTCACCAAGCGCTGCCGATGAAAGAATTTGAACATGAAGGTATCTGCTGCCAACCCCGAGATCAGCGACTTAAGTTAGAGGTTAAGCTCGTCCTCAGGGCTGGGCAAGCAGGGCTCGGGCCACCCCGCAAAATTATACCTCGAGGGCGGCCACCCCAGGGAGAATTTTTCCCTCGAGAAATTCCAAGCTAGCCCCACCGCCGGTGGAACAGTGACTGACTTGATCGACTACCTTAAATTTCTTGGCTGCGGTTGCCGTATCTCCCCCTCCGACAACGCTGGTAGCACCGTGGTTGGTTGCTTCAGCCACCGCTTCGGCCATGGCCCGGGTAGCGCCGCAGAACTTGTCGAACTCAAAGACCCCAGGAGGACCATTCCAAATAATGGTCTTGGCCCGCAGAATGGCAGCCCGGTAAAGAGCAATCGACTTCGGCCCGGCATCTAACCCCTCCCAGTTCTCAGGAATACCCGATGAATCGTCGGCGAGGCAGGTGTTGGCGGTGGCAGAAAATCCGTCGGCACAGACGAAATCGACGGGGAAGACAAGTTTCACTCCCCTCTCCTTCGCTTTGGCCGCGAGATCAGCCACGATCTTAGCTCCCTCAGCATCGAACAAACTCGATCCGATATTCATTCCCTCGAGAACCTTTTTGAAGGTGTAAGCCATGCCTCCACCAATGATAATTTCATCAGCCTTCTCAATCAGGTTATTGATCAGAGGAATTTTGTCGGCAATTTTGGCTCCACCAAGAATGGCCAAGAGAGGACGTTGGGGATTTTCCAAAACGGCAGCAAAGGCATTAAGTTCCTTTTCCATCAAAAATCCGGCAGCT
>CAXMPH010000013.1:14359-14619 GCA_964195055.1 uncultured Chthoniobacterales bacterium
TGGAGGAGTGAGCGCGGTGGGCCGTCCCAAAGGCATCGTTGATGTAGACATCACCCAATTTACTCAAGCTGGAACGGAAGCTAGCAACTAGGGCCGGATCGGCTTGGACAGAGGAACCATCCGCTTTCTTGGCTTTTCCTTCTTCCTCGATGTGAAAGCGCAGGTTTTCCAGCAAGATAACCTCTCCTGATTGTAGCGCGGCACAGGCCTGCTCCGCTACCGGACCAGAGCAGGCAGGGACGAAATTGACCGGAGATCCC
>CAXMPH010000014.1:0-8537 GCA_964195055.1 uncultured Chthoniobacterales bacterium
CACATCACCGAGGTGGGTCGGGTCGACAAAACCTTCGTGGATTGTGGAGGGACCAAGAGAGAAACCTCCTTCGCCTGCCTTCAGGCGTGGGTGGCCGATGACCTCGAGCACCGGATTACTGCCGGAAAATTAGCCGATATCATGGAACGGGCGGAGTCACTCTTTTGCGGAAGAGACCTCAACCTGGAGGTAGAATATGAAGGAGTCTCCATTTCCCAATTCCCCGTCCTTTCCATCACAACCCAGGAAAATATTTTCATCATCACTCTTGGGACTAAGCATACCGATTGCCTAGCCCAAGACATCTGCCTGACTCCCCTTGAAGAGGGCAGTGATTGCCGTATCGGTTCGACCTGCTGCTAAGCCCTTGGAGGAGCCTGCTCATTATGGATTAGCGCCTTGGCCCTTACCCTTCCCTTTTTTATGCCGGGCGGCCTTCAGTTCTTCCAAGGTGATCGAGCCATCCTCATTCTGATCCACTTGGATAAAACGCTTACCCGCTTTTTCAGGATTAGCCTGGGCGTGCTTGGTTCCGAGAAACTCCTCCTTGGTCACCTGACCATTTTTATCTTGGTCCATCCGAGCAAAACGGGCGTCTAAGTTAGACTTGGCATGGCCTTTTTCTGCTTGCGCGCCAGCAGGGAGAAGTCCGGCGGCAAAGAGGGTGGCCGTGAGGATGAGGAGTGTTCTCATAGTCAGGATTATTATTTTTGGGGTTCACCATAAGAAACCCCGCCCCGTGCCTTAGGTTGCCAAAAAATTAGCACGACTGACCTCTCCGTCTCACGGCTCAGCCGATTTCAAAATCAAGGCGAACCTGCTGGCTCTCATAAGGCCGAAGATCAGCCCAAGATGGACAAAGGTACCTCTAAGACATAAACACCCAGAGCAGTTCTTCAGACTCCTCTTCGGCTTCTACCCGAAGGATGAAGATTCTCCTCAGCGGAGCCTGCGCCCGACTTGAATTTTTGTCTCCACTACCATCATGGCTGAAAACCCCACTCCCTCCATAGCCAGTGCCAGTGATCTGGTGGTGCGCTACGGCACCCAAACCGTGCTCGATAACGCCAGCCTGACCATCCATGAGGGCGAGCGTGTTGGCCTAGTCGGCCGTAACGGAACCGGGAAATCCACCTTTCTCCGCATCGCCACCGGCCTCCTCGAGCCCGACTCTGGCATCTTCACCCGACGGCGCGATCTCATCACCGGCTACCTCCCCCAGATTTTTGATCTGCAAGAGGACCAAACCGTGGAGGAGAATATCCGGGCCGGCGCTCAGAACGTCCTCGATTGGATTGAACAATACGAAAATTTGCCAGGGGACAGCGCCCTCAGCGGACAACTTTTAGAACGGATCAACCACGCCGACGGCTGGAACCTGGACTACCGGACCAAGAGCCTCGTCACCAACCTGCATGCCCCGGATCCCGAGCGCATCGTCGGCTCGCTCTCCGGTGGGGAGAAGCGGCGGGTTGCCCTTTGCCGTGCTCTCCTCGGACGCCCCGACTTCCTCGTCCTCGACGAACCGACCAACCACCTCGACACCGGTTCCATCGAATGGCTGGAGGACTTCCTCTCCCGCTACAGCGGCACCTGCCTCTTTGTCACCCACGACCGTTACTTTCTCGACCGCATCACCACCCGCATCGTGGAACTTTCCGCGGGATGCTTCCACAGTTATGAGGGCAATTATACCGAGTACCTCCTCTCCCGGGCCGAGCGGCATGCCGTGGAAGAGCTTCAGGAGAAGAAGCGTCAAAAATTTCTCAAACGCGAACTCGAGTGGGTACGCAAGGGACCTCGGGCCCGCCGGACAAAATCGGTGGACCGAATGGACCGCTACTTTGAGATGGCGGCGGAAGAAGCCCCCGAAGTCGAACTCGACGTCGACCTGATCATTCCCCCAGCACCTAAGCTGGCCAACCGGGTCATCCAACTCACTCAGGTTGGAATGGATTTCGGTGAGCGCACCCTTTTCCGCGACTTCGACCTCAACCTAGAGGAAGGCGAGCGCCTCGGCATCGTCGGGCCCAACGGTCTCGGGAAATCGACCCTTCTCAAAATCATCCTCGGCCAGGTCACCCCGACTCGGGGGGAGGTCCAGCAGGGCACGCGCACCCAGATCAACTACATCGATCAAGACCGCATGCTCCTAGACGATTCCAAGACGATTTGGGAGGAAGTCGGAGGTACCAGCGAGTACGTCCAACTCGGGGATGAGAGCATCAGCCTGCGCGGTTACCTGCGGCGCTTTCTTTTCACGGAAGACCGGATCAACACCAAGATCGAGCTCCTCAGTGGCGGCGAACGCAGCCGCGTTCTTCTCGCCAAGATCCTCAAACGTGGAGGCAATGTCCTCATCCTCGATGAGCCGACCAACGATCTCGATCTGGGAACCCTCCGCCTCCTCGAAGAAGCCCTCGTCGCCTTCCAAGGCAGCGTTATCGTGGTCAGCCACGACCGCTACTTCCTCAACCGTGTCTGCACCTCCACCCTCGCCTTCGAGGGGGAGGGAAAACTTCACTACCACGTCGGTAACTACGACTACTATCTGGAGAAGCGGGCCGCTCGGCTGGCTGCACCTCCGGCCGCCGCCCCGGAGAAGTCCACCGCCGCTAAAAGCCCCAAGGGAAAAACCCGCAAGTTGAAGTGGAAGGAAGAGCGCGAGCTTGAGACGATGGAGGCCGACATTCTCACTGCCGAAAACGAGGTGACCCGTCTCCATTCCGAACCTCCCCAGGGACCAACTAATCAGGCATGGAAATCTTATGAGGCCAGCTTGGAAGCCGCCACCCGAGAAGTGGCCCGTCTCTACGCGCGCTGGGAGGAACTTGAACACATCCGCAAAAACGCGGCAGCCTCCGCCTCAGTTTAGGGTGAGGGCTGATTCTCAGCTCAACCATTCTTAGTCTCCTTCCTCCGCCGGCCCAACTGCCAGATCGTCTCGGCCCGCGACCCGAGGTACCAGAAACTGATGGCGAGGACGGCGAAAAAGAGGGCCTTGGGGAGAGGGGCCCAGAAGTATTCGAAGAAGCGGGTGTAGAGATTGATCAGTAAAAAGGTCAACCCGAAGCCCCGAAGCACTCCATCATCACGCTTCAAGCCATACCAAATGGCCGCCAAGGCAGCCGCCCCGAACAAGAGCCCCCAAGGAAGAATCTGCATCGATCGGAACTGATCCACCTCATCCATTTCACCGTAGTTGCCGAAGATCGAGAGAATCCAAAGGGAAATAAAGAGGTAGAGAAGTCCCATGACCTTGGTCTGGGGGGAGAGAAAGAAAAGACGCTCCTTTAAGCTGGAAGAACCCGCTCGGCTGGCACCGAAATAAGGGGACTGACCGACCAATCCCACCGCCGTGAAGACGGCCCCGAGAATCGCCAAGCGGAGAGGAAAATTCATTCCCAAGAAATATATCCCAGAGTCATAGCCTGTCTGTGTCCCTATCCAGGATCCAAAGGAGACCAAGGCGAAAACCCAGACGAGAGGAGAAGCAAGCCACAATCCCAGCAAGGCATAGAGGATCGCGGCCAAGAGAGGGAGAACGAGAACGAGGAACAATAAAAACGGGTAGGTCCCACTTGCCACCCCGAAGGTGAGGCCAAGAAAATACACAGCGACAGACAGGGCCAGCAGCCCGAGAAAGAAGACCCCCTCATTCCGATAAATTTTTTGCGGACGAGCTTGGCGCAGAAAGACCCCAAAGCGGAAGATTCCAGCAGAGACCGCGACAAAGATGAGACATTTTGAGAAGTCAGGGATATCAAAAATCCGCCGGATAATCTCCATCAGCGCCTCATCCGCCAAGGTAGCCCCAATGGCGATGACCAAGCAGATAAGGGAGATAATGAAGGCATAGCGTGCCACCCGCTGCCAATCGAAAGAGGAGACGGTAATCGATCCGGTTAAGCGCAAGGCCATCGCTTCATCGATCACCTCAGTCTGCCGCCATCTCGCAATGGCGCGAAGGACAACCCCGTGTTGTTTCCGAGGCAAGGCGGTGAGCTTCTTCGGTTCTGTCATGGTTTGTTCTCCTTTTTATGTGGCACCTTTCACCTTGCCTCGCTCGGGCGGAACTTCGGGGAAAAGAGAAGATAGGACAGCGAAACTTCCAAACGGGCGACTCAAGGAGGAGAAAGCTCCCAGAACCATCGGGAGCGATACTCGGGAATAGCTCAGTCGAAAAGGGGCTGATTCTGTGAGAGACAGCTTGGGTCATCGTGGGGGGAAAATACTTGGTGTCTCCCAAGTTTGTCGATAGGTGGCAGAAATCTGTCGAGTTTTTTCCCCGCCTAGGAACCACCGGCCCGCCATGGTGGGGCCTCGCCTAGGTGAGTGGGATGAGTTTCCTTCAAGCAAAGCAAGCGTCGCTCCCTTCCCGGGGGATGCCTAAGCTTGGGGGCCTCAACTAACCCAATGACCATGAGACAACCTTTCACCGTATCCCTTGATGGCTGGAAAAACGGCCAAGCCATCCCAGCAAAGTACGCCTTGGGCCAAATCCCAGAAAGCGGCCACTTTCAATTCGGCGGCAATACCAGCCCATCCATCCGGTGGGAAGGGACGCCGACCGACACCAAATCCTTTGTCATCATCTGCCACGACCCCGACGTGCCCTCGGTAGCCGATGAGGTTAACCAAGAAGGCAAAATTGTTCCGGCCGATTTACCACGGGTGATTTATTATCACTGGGTATTAGCAGATATCCCTGCCCACCAGACGAATTTAGCTGAAGGAGTGGCCTCTCAAGGCGTCACTCCCCGAGGGAAGTCATCTGGGAAAAAGCCCTATGGATTGGCCGGCCTGAACGACTACACCCAGTGGTTTGCCGGAGATCCTGAGATGGGCGGAAACTATGCCGACTACGATGGCCCCTGCCCTCCTTGGAATGACTCCATTCTCCATCATTATCACTTCACCGTTTATGCTCTGAGCAAAGAGAGCCTGAAACTTCCGGAGATCTTCGAAGCAGCCGAGGTGATCAAGGCGATGGCAGGTCATATCCTTGCCCAAAGCTCTTGGATGGGGACGTACTCCATGAATCCACAGGTGCAAGGCTGACCCTTCTCTTGGCTCCCACTCAGGGAAGGGGACTCTCATGACACACTTGCTTGAGCCCACCACGCGACAAGGCCATGGTGGAGCGATGGTCTCTGTCGAAAAACTCAAGTACACCATCTGGGCTGCCGATGCCGCCCGAGCCGCCACATTTTACGGAGGTGTCTTTGGCGCCAAAGTTGTCCGGCAAAACCCTCACATCACCGAGGTGGAAATCGCTGGAGGACTCATCGCCATCCACGGGGGAGGCGAAGGCAAGCGCACCTGGACCGGCCTGACCTTCCAGATCGCCGATGTCGTAGCGGGGGCCCAAGCCGTCCGAAGTGCCGGCGGACAGTGTCCCAAGGAACCCGAGGCCGAAGACGGCGAGCCACCCCACCTCGCCATGTGCATCGATCCCGAAGGAAACGACTTCATGCTCAGCCGCCGTCGGTCCTAAGCGATTGACCAAGCACCCGAAGTTCCAGCATTTCGATGCCAGAGCAGAGGGTCACTGGCGCCTCTCATCCTCTGGCAGACGGGGAGTTAGCCGTTGGGCTTATCGATCCCTTTCAAAGTTGTGATGAAAGCCTCTACCACGGATAAGTCCCCCGTTTTTCTCCAAGCCGCCGAAAAGGGTAAAGTTAGCTTCGGCTTTTTCAGCTTAATAAAGACCACCCCAGAGTGAGGCAACTGGATCAGGTCCGCTGGAGCCAAGGCCACCCCAACGCCCGCTCCGACCAGCCCCAGGAGTTCAGACAAACCACGGGCGGGCAGAGTCACCGTGGGATGGATTTCTGCCCGGCAGAACATATCGGCCATCATGTCGGAGCGGCCGGGGAAATGTTTTTCCTCCAGAGTGACAAAAGTATCGTTTCCCAATTCGGAGAGATTGACGGATTTCCTTTTGGCCAGCTTTTTTAATGATACGGCGACCACCGAGATCTACACCTACAGTTACACTCTTTCCCTACACGACGCTCTTCCGATCTGGGGCGAGTCCGGTGCGTCCGATGCGATGGACGTAGTCTTCGGGATCGTAAGGAAGGTCGAAATTCACCACCAATTCGAGATCGTCCACATCAATTCCTCGGCCGGCCACATCCGTGGCCACGAGGAAATCAAAACCTCGGGCTTTGAATTTATTCATCACCCGGGTGCGCTGGGCTTGGGCGATCCCCCCATGGAGCCGGTCTGAGGGAATCCCTTGGGCTTGAAGGTCATCGGCCAATTCGTCGACGGTACGCTGGGTGTTGCAGAAGATAATCCCGGAGCGGTAGGTGTGGAAATCGATGAGGCGCAAAAGCGAATCGAATTTCATCCGTGGCGGCGTCTCGTAGTACCACTGGGTGATATCCGGAGCAGAAACCTTTTTTTGGTCAACCTGAAGGGTGACGGGATCGCGTGAGTAGCGGTCAATCAGCTTGCGGATGGCCGGCGAAACCGTGGCAGAGAAAAAAGCGGTCTGCCTCTCCGAGGGCATGGCATCAAGGATCTTCTTGATGTCGTCGCGGAATCCCATATCGAGCATGCGGTCGGCTTCGTCGAGGACCATGAAGCGGAGGCGGTCGAGTTTGAGGGTACCACGTTCAAGGTGGTCGATGACACGGCCTGGAGTGCCGAGGACAATTTGGGCCCCGCGCCGAAGTTCGTGGGCCTGTCGTTCGAATGATGAGCCTCCATAGACAGGGACGGCATGCACTCCACGCTTGCCTATGGAAAGTTTATGGACCTCACCAGCCACTTGGGTGGCCAGTTCACGAGTGGGGCAGAGAACCAAGCACTGCACCGCAGCGAGAGAAGCGTCTGTCTTTTCGATTGCAGGAATAGCGAAAGCCGCCGTTTTTCCGGATCCCGTTTGTGATTGTCCGACGACGTCTTTCCCGGCCATTAGTACGGGGATAGCGGCGGCCTGAATCGGGGATGCTTCTTCGAAACCCAACTTGTCCACCGCCTTAAGAATCTCCGGCGAAAGGCCGAGGCTTGCGAATGTGTGCCTCTCCATAAACCCAAACTATAGGGTTAAAGCTGATTGGTCACGGGTTCTTATTGTTTTGGGAAAACTGCCGCTGCCGTAGATGGTAAGCGAGCCCCCGAAAGGTTTGCTCCTAGCTAGTGCCCTACCTGCCCTGCGGTGGATTGCTGGCCGGAGGACATTTGCGCCACGGCAGCCCGCATCTTAAGGTCAGTCCTAGCCGATAGGACTTGACCGGCGTAAAGGAATTCAAAGGATTAACCCCATGAAAATATTTTTATCACTCCTTGTCTTGCCTATATTTTGTTTTTTCGGCGGTGTTAGTTCTTCTCTCGCTGCCTCGGCCAGCGAGATTCGGAGTGAAGCAAAAAATGCTCTGAAGGAGCTCTACGCGACCAACCCCAAGGCCAAGGAACTCGGGGTCAAGGCCTATGCCGTGCTGATCTTTCCCAATACCCTCAAGGGAGGGCTTGTCGTGGCGGCGATGCGAGGGGACGGTGTCCTCTTTCGGCAGGGTGAGGCGACGGGATACTACAACATCACGGCCCTCTCCTATGGGCTGCAGGTCGGGGCAAAGAAATTCAATTACGCCATATTTTTCATGGATAAGGATAACCTCAAGTACCTCAGCGAAAGTGGCGGAGTCTCCTTAGGAACCGCTCCCTCGCTCACCGTAGTGGACAAGGGAATAGCGGGATCTCTTTCCACAGATTCGATCCAGAAGGGTATCTACGCTTTTATCTTCGGCCAGCAAGGCCTCATGGGTGGACTTGGCTTGCAGGGGAGTAAGATTTCCGAATTCACCCCGAGTGAGTAGCCTTCCCCACCCAAGGGGGTTAACCTTATTCTTACTCGCCGGGTCGACAAGAAATTCGACGGGGGGCTGGGGTTGCCTTCGCTCCCTATTAAGGGAGAGTATTTTTAGCCAAAGTGGCTCGCTAATTAATCTCCGGCATCTTAAGAAATGCCTTCCTTTCTTTTTATGAGTGAAAATTTAAGCCCTGATATCCTGTGGAATGCCCTCACCCCTGCCGACGTCGAGACGGGGGCACGGACCTTGCTCGCTGGAAAATACCCGGGAGGACGTGATGATGCAGACCAGGCTCTGGCCGCGGTGGCCACCGCCCGTCGTTTCCGTAGTTCTTTTTTGCGAAGAAGAAAGCCGGAACAAAATATGCCTCTCCTCCTCCCCTTGCTCCGTCAGGGGACGGATCTCCGCCTCCGTCTTGATGTGGTCAAGGCTTGGCTTATTGGCGAGCACCTTGCCATGTTTTCCCAGTTTCTTGACTCTGCCGGGGTGGCGCATCAGGACGGCTTTGTTGAGGATGACGCTCCCAATATGACGAAGGATCAGGTGAAGAAGGCGATCACGGAGGTGGCACCGCAACATCCGCCACGGGCCGTGGCGGTCTATCTGGGCTTACAAATTTTTGCCGGAGGGGAATTTTCTGCCGCCCTCGGCCCCGCCCTTGAGGAACTAGATTGGCCACTGTTGGAGAATCTGCAAGGGGAGCCTAAGCCTGCC
>CAXMPH010000014.1:8547-14140 GCA_964195055.1 uncultured Chthoniobacterales bacterium
GGCTTGTGACCAAGCCACCGGACATGAAAGTCGAACTCACCCTGGCGGCCGCTGATATGGTGGGCGAAAGCGTGGTCTGGGATGAACTCCACGGACGCTTGGTCTGGATTGATATCCTTGGGCGTCGTGTCCACGCCTTGCAACCTCGGACGGGAAAGCACCAAATCTGGCCGCTGACCAACCGACCAACTTCTCTTGGGTTGCGCCGTGATGGCGGAGCCATTCTGGCGGACCAACATGATCTGTCTTTCTGGGAATGGGAGGGAGAACCGGTTAAGCTTTGTCCGGTGGAGCCAGAGCTTCCCCTCAATCGCCTAAACGAAGGAGCGGTCGGACCGGACGGCTGCTACTGGGTCGGGAGCATGCTAAATAACCTTGGCGACGACGGTAGTCCTCGGGAAATTTCGGAAGCAGCCGGCCGGATTTACCGCTACACCCCCGACGGCCAGATCTCCCGCGTCACTGAGGATATTTTTGGCATCACCAACACCTTAGTCTGGCCCTCGCCCGATCGGTTGATCACCGCCGATACCTTGGCCAATACCATCTACGCCTACCCGGTCGGCCCTGAGGGACAACTCGGGCAGCGGGAGGTTTTTTGCCACGGGCTGGCCCGAGGCCTCCCCGATGGCTCCTGCCTCGATCGTGAGGGATTTCTTTGGACGGCACGGGTGGCCGGTGGGGCGTGCCTCGCTCGGACCGCACCCGACGGACAACTCGACCGATTGGTCGAGTTGCCCTGCTCCTGGCCAACCAGTGTGACCTTCGGTGGCCCCAACCTCGATCATCTCTATGTCACCTCCGCCCGCTTCACTATGTCGGCGGCTCATCTCGCGGCCCACCCGGAGGAAGGGGGTCTCTTTTCCCTGCGACCGGGAGTGAAGGGGCTGCCCACCCACCGTTTTGGTTGAGGCTTGGTTGAATCAGGGATTTTGCCGAGACGGCACCCCTCTTAGAGCTCAGTGTACTTGGCGTGGGATCCCTTGGATTTTTCTACCGGATATTTGAGGGCGTTCTTGGCTAATTTGGCCACCATGGCTTGGCCAAGATCGATGCCGAGGTTATCCGCTAATTCGAAGAGGTAGGCAGCGATATCAGCTAGCTCATCGCTCAGTTCCTCGCGCTTTACCTCGGCCACTTCCCTAATTTCTTGGTTATTTTTCCAGAGGAATAGCTCCTGTAGTTCGGCCGCCTCGATCGCCAGGGCGGTGGCCATGTCCTTAGGATTATGGAACTGCTTCCACTCCCTCTCATCGCGGAAGGTGCGGATCTTTTGTTGGAGTTCTTCGATGGTCATGAGGGATTTCAGGGGTGGGCCATGTCAAGCAGGCCTCTCTATTTTTTGAGAGAGGAAGGCCGGGTTGGTTCTCTGGCGTCTTTTACTGCGCTTTGACGCTGAACAGACCTTGCACCGTTCCCTGATAGAGAACGCCCTTGGAGCTGATCGTGCCAACCATTTGCAGTGTATTGTCATTGATTGAGCTACCAATGGGGGTGCTGCTGACAATGGACCCGTTGTCGGGATTGATGGTGGTGAAGCTGTAGAGGCCAGATGACTGGTCAGTCGTTACGGTGTAGATCAAATTATCTGGGATCGAGAGACGCGGGACAGCCGCCGAGGCTAGGCTCTGGTTGATCCAAACCGTGTTAAGGGATCCATCGGGAAGTATATCCACCCGCTGCATCCCGCCAAGGAAAGGAGCGGTTGCCGGGGAACTCGGACCACTGGTTGCTTGGGGAGGATAGGCGTAGCCGTAGGTGCTGGGGACAAAGATGCTTCGCCCCGATCCTATGGGCGAATCCTCAGTACCGCTGTTGGCTCCTGCGGTGAGAAAGGGGACTGAACCCAAGAGATTTCCGCTGGAAGATTGATAAACTAAGATATTTTCCTGCTGATCTGCGTTGTCGGTGATGGTCAGGTATTCGTATCCCGTATCTGGGCCAAAAAAGGTGGGCGTCGCCCCGGTGCCCCAACTCAATTGCCCTGGCTTGCGCGAGGTTCCACGGTCATAAGTCTGTCTCCATACTTGGGTGACTTTTCCATTTTCGGTTCGGAATAAGTAGAGAGCGTAAGTGGAGGCCACGGAGACACCGTCGGGGGAAGATGAGATGCTATTGGCGACCTCCTCGCCATCAGGCAAAGTGATCGTCGAGATTTGCGAAGTGGAGGGGTCGTAGTAACCGACGACAGCCCCACTGGTGTCGCTGGCTCCAGCTGCCGTAGCAAACCAGACCCGGCCCTCATAGTCGGGAACTATCCCTACCACGTCATCATAACCAATTTGCACACTGTCTTCGGCCGTGAGGGTCCATGATCCGTCCAGACTCTGGCTGTGAGCGATGCGTTGTAATAACCCGGCAGCGTTGACTAGGACCAGACGGTTTTGCTCATCCAGATAGGAATAGATTCCCCCAGCTAATTCGCTCGTCTCGGATTTTACTAACTTCATCGTGGCCAATTCATCGAGGGTATCCGGGTCAAGGAGGTAGACATAAGGCGTCTCGTTTATGTATTTGGTTGCTACGGCCACCAGTATCCCGTCACTCCCCATCAAAATGCTGGGGAAGACGCCCGCAAAACTTTTTCTGGTTATAGAGATGGGACCTGATCCTGGTCCTGCGTTCTCGGTGCTATCCGACGAAGCCGCGTTCCCGTGCATTGTCGATGTTCCGGCGGGCCCCATGAAGGAGTTGGCCGGAGGAAGTGGTTGGAAGGTATTATCTTTTAGCTGATAAAATTGGGAACCCTCTCCCTCCACGAAATCCAACCAAGAATGTAAGTTTGAAGTGGGAGCGACATAGGGTCCATCGAGGTTGCTCCATGGATTTGCTAAAGAATCACTTTTCTCCATTTGGTAGGTACGACTTTCTATCGTGTTATACTTCAACTCGACCTCGACACCGGTCCCCTGAAAACTTGCCGTGATCGATGGAATTTGAGCAACATCTGCCGCGGCCATGTCCAAGCCCGCACCTAAAATAATCGTGCCAAGAAAAGGTGGTAGAATTTTCATGTTGAAACAACTCTATGAGGTTAGTCGTTTTTGGGAAACAAGTTAAGCACGCAGACTCCCATGATAATTAGGCTCATGCCAATTAATGAAGCGGTACTGAGTTTCTGTCCGTAGACCAGCCAGGCCACGGAAGAGATAAGGACGATACCTATACCGGACCAGATGGCATAGGCGACCCCCACGGGGATGGAACGTAGGGCGAGCGAGAGAAAGTAGAAGGAGCATGTATAACCGATGACCACGAGAATCGAAGGGATGAGGCGGGTGAAGCCGTCGGCTGCCTTCAAAGAAGATGTTCCGATGACTTCTGTGACAATAGCGATAGCAAGGTAGATCCAGCCCATGAGTCTTTTGTTTTAGGTGTTGCAGGAATTTTGACGAAATTTTATGTCAGCATCTTTAACCCCAAGCAGCAACTCCTGGACTAGAATGAGCCATGGCGATCAATGAGGAGAAGAGCCTGTCTCTGAGGAAGGTTGTCTTCCTAAAAATTGAATTCCATCCCGAAGGCAGGGCCATGGGTAACCACATCATACTGGAAACCTGCTTGATCGTACTCGTAGCCGATGGCTCGATAGCCGGCGAGGAGAGCGAACCACCGACTGACTTGCACCCCTGCCCCGGCGAAGGCCTGCCAAGTTAATTCGGAGTTGGCCCCGAAACCTCCGATGTCGCCGCGCACCGCGAGGAAGAGCCAGTCGGTGGCGTTGGTCCGGGTACGCAGGCCGATGACGGGGTCAACCCATGTTCGGCTGTACCATTCAGATCTCCCCGGAAGTAGGCCAGAATTCAGTTCCATCCTAGAACCGAGGGAAACGAGTCGGAATCCGGCTTGGAGGTCGAGGCTGAAGCGGTCGCATTCGATCACTCGGTAACCCATCAAACTGGTCCAAAATATTTGGTTGAGAGTCGAATTGAGTTTTCCGAAGAGAGGTCCTGGTGTGGCGGCACTGGACTCAAACTTGGCGTAGATCACATCGTTCTCCAGACTCCATCGCTCGTAACCAATCTCGGTGATAAACATCACTCCTAGTGAAAAATTGCTCAAGGTGTCCGACTTCGAGAGATCGACATCGCGGCTAAATGATCCCACTCCCACAGTGCCTTTGCTCTGGGTCAGCCAGAGGTAGGGGGCGAGGCGGAAGTGCCACGGCAACGAGGGTGGGGGGGTGGAAATTTCGAGGGATGGATCCTCTGCGGTTGCCACGGTTCCTCCCAGAAGGGGTGCGCTCCAACTTAGGAAGAAAATGAGGGGGAATATTTTCATTATTAAAATACTCTCAATCACTCATATTTCTGCACGCCTTAAAAGTTAACAGGGCCAAGGTTCCTCCTCGCTCGTGGTCGGGCAACCTCTCGATCAATCAATCAGGGCCTCCAACCATAGACCTCAGGGCGGGTCATCTTTCCTATGATGACACAGAAGATTCTTGCGGCTCTCTCTCCTCGGATGTTTCTTAAAAATATGCCTCGTCTTCCCAGCGGCCGCTTCGCTGCCGTAAATTTTCTGCCCTTGCAACATCTGGGAACTCGCGCGGAAGAGGCAGAGGATGCCTCTCTTCTTCTTTTCCTCGATCAGGAAGAACAATTTTGTGCTTTCATCGGCATCGTCGAGATCGAATGGCGTCCCGATATTCCGGCCGAGGAGCTTGATACCATCCACACCACCTGTGGAGCTAAGGCATGTATCATTACCGATACCGGCTACACCTTGGCCGACTTCTTGGCCCGGCGCCTACCTTGGTCGAAAGAGGATGTCGCCGCCTTCTTTCATTTTCTCAAGACCCAACGGATTCAAGACGCGATCAAGTTGCATCACGGCCATCTCCTCTCCCGCCGCGATCCCTTGGTGGTCCGCGCCATCGTTTCTCCCCGCCGTGATCAGATCCTGCCGCGGGCGGCCGAGGTATCTCTTGCTCCTTCATCGTAAGGACAGGAAGCAGGCAGGGATCCGATCTCCCACCCTCTTTCCAACGGGAAGCGGGGTTTTTTGTTTTGGGAGAGATCCCTCTCCTTCCTCGGACCAAGCGGCCAATGGCCAAGATGGCCGCGGGCCGTCTCTCGGATTTTATTTCCAATTTTATGACACACTGGGCCCTTTATTTCCGGCTCACTTAGGCGAACCTTAGAAGATGCTAACGATGAAAAAGTGCACTCTTGGTTCTCTTTGGTTCCTTGCTTTAGGACTCAGGGCGGTGGCCCAATTTGAAGATCCTTTGGTCGAGCCGGATGTGCTCGATGGCCTTCGATTTACCAATGGAGAGGGTAATACATCTCGGATCAAGTCCGACGGATTGGGTGGCTACCGGGGGAGAGATAGCGAGGGCAATGTCTCTCGCATTCGGCCTGATGGATTGGGTGGATACCGGGCGACCGACGTGGAGGGCAATGTCTCACGGATTCGGCCCGATGGCTTTGGTGGCTACCGCGTCCATGATCAGGAGGGCAACTCTGATCGTCTCACTTCCCAATCTTCGTCGGGTTGGCTAAGCGAAGCAGAGGACGATGACCTCGCTGGAACACAGGGACAATGTGGTAATCTTACGACCCAGAAGATCGGCAACACCTACTATGGTTCG
>CAXMPH010000015.1:0-13988 GCA_964195055.1 uncultured Chthoniobacterales bacterium
TGGCCGTATCGAGGGCAAAATCTTTCTCCAAGGAGCGGCGGTCGACCGCGAGGGCTCCTCGATCAAGACCTCCATGGCCGGCATCCAGTACCACGGTAGTGAAGCGACCAACCCCCATCGGGCTGGTGCAGCCAGTTAATAATATTGCCGCGGCGGCAGCGCACACCGCTAGTCGCATCTCGCCAACCTAGAAAATGCAGGGATGAAGGCAATGTAAATCATCCGTGGGTTGCGCCAGCCTCTACGGGCGGGCATCCTTTTCCCATGCTGACCAAACGGATTATTCCTTGCCTCGACGTTACTGGTGGCCGGGTGGTTAAGGGAACCAAGTTCCTTGAACTGCGCGACGCCGGGGATCCGGTCGAGTGTGCCAAGGCCTACGATGCCCAAGGGGCCGACGAGTTGGTCTTCCTCGACATCACGGCCTCCTCGGATAATCGGGCGACCATGGTCGAGGTGGTCCAACGAACGGCCTCCCAGTGCTTCATGCCTTTGACGGTTGGCGGAGGCATCCGCGCGGTCGAGGATATGCGCTCCATGCTCGAGGCCGGTGCCGACAAGGTGAGTGTCAATACCTCGGCGATCGAACGTCCGAACTTAATCCGTGAGGGGGCGGAGCGCTTTGGGACGCAGTGCATTGTCGTGGCTATCGATGCGAGGAGACGATCGGAGGGAGGGTGGTCCGTTTACACCCACGGCGGGCGCAAGGTGACCGGGCTAGAAGCGGTTGCCTGGGCTCAGGAGATAGCAGAGCTGGGGGCTGGAGAGATCCTTCTCACCAGTATGGATGCGGACGGCACCAAGGAGGGCTACGACATGGACCTGGTGCGGTCGGTTAGTTCGGCTGTGAATATTCCGGTGATCGCCAGCGGGGGTGCCGGCAAGCTCGAGCATATGGCTGATGTGCTTCTTCATGCTCAGGCGGATGCCGTCCTGGCTGCCAGTATCTTCCATTTCGGTGAATACCGGGTGAGCGAGGTTAAGGAATTTCTGGCCGAGCGGGGTGTTCCCGTAAGGTTGACCTAGGCGGGGGTCAGCAGGGCAGGTTTCCCTGTCTCGGTGGACGAGGAAGGGCTGACTTTGCTGGAGAGAGGACGTTGCCTGGAAGAAAATGCCCCCTCGTTTATTCCCCGGCCACAGCTCGCCAGAGGAAAGCAACCGTGACGCAAGCGGTGAAGCCAAGGACAAGAGGAAGAGCGGCAGAGAGGGCCGTCCAGCCCGCCTCGGTGAGGAGCCCGTGTAGCATGTGCCCCTCTGCTTCAAACATGACTCTAACTCCCGGGGCATCGGCCACGATGTAAGCGACCAGAATCACTCCGGTGAGTCCTAAGACGCAGGCGCGGGGGAAGGTCTCCCTCGCGGGTGGAGATCGGGTCTCAGTGTGGGTCGCAGCGCGGCCTTACCAAGCGGTTGGCCCAAGCATCGACGGCCTCTGCTGAAAGTTCGGGTTCGGCCCGTTCGGCTTGGGTCAGTTCGAGGCCGGTTCCGGTGGCCAAGCTGCTTTTGGCCAAGATGGCAACGCCTGCTTCTAAGGACTGGCTAAAGGCAGAGCGAGGGGAGAGGGCGGGAGCATTTGGACCTGGCGGTCGTGGCGGGGAAGCCGAAGGGTCAGCTTGAGACCGCGGCCAGGGTCGCTCTCAATGGCAACCTCGCCACCGTGGGCGCGGACGATGCGTTGGGTGATCATGAGGCCGAGACCACTGCCTCCCTTTTTTGTGGTGAAGTAGGGCTCGAAGACCCGAGCCATCGTCTGCTGGCTCATGCCCCCTCCCGTATCGGTGAAGGTGACGTGGACCCACTCGGCCTCCGATCCCGTCCTGATCTTGAGCAGGCCGCCCTGCTTCATCGCCTCGCTGGCGTTTTTCATGATGTTGAAGAAAGCCTGCTTGAGCTGATCTTGATCGACCTCGAGAACGGGTAGGTTGGAGGCGAGCTCGAGCTCAAGGAGAACGTTGCGGGACTTGAGTTCGGGATCGAGAAACCCGGCGGCATCGCGGACCAAGGAATTGAGGTCGTGGGGGGCGCGCTGCAGCGGGGCTGGTCGAATGGCGCGGAGGAACTGGGTCACGATGGTATCAAGGCGTCTGATTTCCTCTCGGGCTACCGCTAGGGGTTCGAGGAATTGTTCGCGATTATCTTGCGAGAGCTTGCGCAAGCGTCGCTCCAAGAGTTGCAGGTGGATGGTAAGGGAGTTGAGGGGGTTGCCGATTTCGTGGGCGACGCCGGCAGCCAGTAGCTGGAGGGCCGCAATTCGCTCGGTTTCGAGGGTCTCCTGGGCGGCGCGGTGACGTTCGGTCAGGTCACGCATGATCAGGGCATAGCCGACATGCTGGCGGTCGCCGGACTGGTCGTTGTCCTCTCCCATAAGGGGCACGACATAGAAGTTGAGTATCCGGTGTTCTGGATGAAAGACCTCGATGTCGCGGGTAACGACTTCGCGGCCCAAAGCCAGCTCTTTCCAGCGCAGACCGCTAATCTTGTCCGCGAGAGGGCGTCCTAGGGTGGCGGCTGGGTCCAGTCCAAAAAGTAAGCCGGCGGCGTCGTTGAGATAGATGACGGTGCCAGCGATGTCGGTGACAATGACGCCCTCGCGGATGGCGTTGAAGATGGTCTCGAGGAAGCGCTTGTCTCTGGCCAATTCGACAAAGAACGTTTCGGCCTCCTCCGGTTGGATGCGCCGAAGTCGGGCGAGAATCTTGTCGATGAAGGCGCGTTTCATGGGCCGAGAGGAGGGGCAGAATGCCGAATGTTTCTGTCTGGCTGGTCTTTGTTTTCTCCGCGGAAGTTGTTTTTCTTTAGGCGATCTCTGGCTGCTTATCTAGATCGATTTTGAGCAAGGAGGCCAGCTCATCGACGCGCTGGGAGAAGAGTTGCAGGGCGCTCTCTACTGGCTCGGGGCTGGTCATGTCGACCCCGGCTTGGCGGAGGGTGTCGATGGGGTCACGTTTTCCTCCGGAGGCGAGAAATCCGAGATACGCAGAAGCGTCCCCCGTCTGGAGAACTTGGCGAGAGAGGGCGATGGCTGCGCTCATGCCTGTGGCGTACTGGTAGACGTAGAAGGCGTGGTAGAAATGAGGGATGCGCAGGCACTCAAGATCGAGTTGCGGATCGAGAGAGAAGTCCGGTCCAAAGTAAGCAAGAAGCAGCTCGTGGTAAATTTTAGTTAGGGTATCGAGGGTCAGGGCCGCCCCCGCTTCCTGCTCTTGGTGGATGATCTTTTCAAATTCGGCGAACATGGTCTGCCGATAAATGGTGCCCCGGAGATCATCAATCTGGCGGTTGAGGAGGTGGGCCCGTACTTGAAGGTCGTCCGTCTTCTCCAGCAAGTCATGGGTGAGGAGTTCCTCGTTGAAGGTGGATGCCACCTCGGCGAGGAAGATGGGATAGTGGTGGTCTTGGAAAGTTTGATTTCTCTGGGCAGACAGCGTGTGCATCGAATGTCCGGCTTCATGGGCTAGAGTGAACATATCGGAGAAGACGTCCTCCTTGTAGTTCATCAAAATGTAGGGTGGTGATCCGTAGCATCCGCTGGAGAAGGCTCCGCTGCGTTTGCCCTTCGATTCATAGCGGTCGCACCAACGCCCCCGTAGGCCGCTTTCGAGGTCGCGCCGGTAATCGGGTCCAAGGGGGTGGACCGCGCTGATCACTTGGTCGATGGCCTCGTCGAAAGTGATCTTGGTACTGACCCGGGAGACGATGGGGACATAAGTGTCGTAATGATGGATTTCATCGAGCTTGAGGGCGCGTCGGCGCAGCTCGTAGTAGCGGTGAAGCGGGGTGAGATTGGCTCGGACGGTCGTTACCAGATTGCGGTAGACGGAGGGAGGGATGTTGTTGCGGAAAAGGGCGGAGTCGAGGGCCGAGGTATGGTTGCGTGCCCGAGATTGGAAGACATCGCTCCGGACTGAGCTGGCCAAGGTGCTGGCCAAGGTGAATTTGTGGTCGGCGAACTCTCCGTAAAATTGGTGGAAGGCCTGCCGCCGCACCTTCTGATCCGGTTTAACCAGAAACGAACCAAAGCTGCCCTGGCTTAGTTCGCTCTGATTGCCTTGATCGTCGCTAATCAGGCCGAACTTGAGATCCACATTGGTCAGCTGGGAAAATGTCTCCTCGTGTCCAGATAGAGCCTGCGAACTCATGGCGAGAAGTCGTTCCTCGCTCTCCTTGAGCGTGTGCGGCTTGAACCGACGTAGTCGTTCTAGGGCGGTTTGCCAAGGAGCCAGCATGGGAGCCGTGGTCAGAGCCATGAATTCTTGGTCGGGAATGGCCATGAGCTCTGGACTAAGAAAAGAGCATTGTTCGACGATATTGGTGTGGAGGTTCTGCAGTCGTGCTTCCCGTTCGAGAAAGACGGGATCAGCCGCATTTTCACTGACCCGTAGGCTGGCGTAGGTGCCAAGGCGTTCGAGGGGCTGATCGATGCTTTTTTCAAACTCAAGGGCCTCCAGTAATCGTTGCGGTGACTTACCAAGTTGCCCGCGGAACTGTCCGATTTGGGGATAATGTTTCTGTAAGGCGGTAAACTCTTTCTCCCATGCGGTATCGTCCGAGTAGAGGAGTGCTAGATCCCAGCGGTCGGATTCGGGGATATTCTCCCTAGCGGTAACGCGTTGGATTGTTGGATCGGTGTTGGCGGAATGAAAAAGCATTTTCTTATTGTGTGGGGTTCAGAATTCGGAGCAATTGAAAACGATGCGGTAGCTACAAATGGTGCTGCGGCAGACAACCTTGCATTTCTCCTGGAGGAGGGTGCCTCCGCACACGGGACAGATGCTGTCCGGATCGGTTGGGTCGAGGCTTTCCTCCAAGGACAGGGCCTGAAGTATTCCCGCAAGAGTCTTGATCACGGTGGCGTCATGGGAGGCGGAGAGGCTGACGCGAAGGCGGGAAGTACCCTTCGGCACAGTGGGGGGGCGGATCGCTGGAACAAAAAAACCGAGGGAGGAGAGCTGCTCGGCCGCCGCCAGAGCGAGGGCCTCGTCTCCAAGAATAATCGGATGAATCGCGGCAGGAATGTTGCTATCGATGAGAGTGCAAAATTGGCGCAGCTTGGCGCGCCTTTGGTCTCCCTCCGGCCCGGCGCTCAGTTCGAGGGCGGCGGAGGCCGCGGCGACGTTCGAGGCCGGGGAGGCGGTGGAATAGACGAAACTTCGGGCACGGTTAAGCAGGAGATCAATGAGGTTTCGCGATCCTGCGACATAGCCGCCGGCACTGCCGAGGGCCTTGCCCAAGGTTCCCATTTGCACTTCGATTCGACTTCCAAGGCCAAGTTGCTCAGCTAATCCTCGCCCGCCCTTCCCGAGAATTCCTACGGCATGGGCCTCGTCGAGGATGAGGGCCGCCCCGTAGCGATCTTTTAGTTCGACGATTTGCTCAAGCGGCGCGAGGTCCCCGTCCATGCTGAAAACCGATTCGGTGGCGATGAGCACCTTGGCTTGTGGGTGCTTCTTGCCGGCCCACTCAAGGTGGTGCTCCAGCTGCCCTAGGTCGTTGTGAGCGAAAGTGCGGCAGGTCGCGCCGCTAAGGCGTGCCCCGTCCACGAGACAGGCATGGCTGAGGCGGTCGAGGAGCACCACATCATTTTTGTCGGCCAAGGCTACCATGACCCCGGTGCTGGCGGCGTAGCCGCTGGCGACGGTAAGGGCCGCCGCCGTATCTTTGAAGGCTGCTAGTTTTTCCTCGAGTTCCTCGTGAGGACTTTGGCTCCCACTAAGGAGGCGAGAGGAACCTGTGCCGGCTCCGTAAGTCTGGGTGGCCTCGGTGGCTGCCGCGATGACCCTCGGGTGGGCCGCGAGGCCGAGATAATCGTTGGAGGCAAAGTTGTGGAGGGTCCGGTTGTCGAAGTGCACTTTTGCGCCAGTGACTTTGCTGGAGACGCGGAGGCGCCTCCGCAGGTTGCGGTGGTCCAGGGTAGCGAGTGATTTTTGGAGGTAGTCCTCGAGCATGGCGGTGGTTAGAATTTTAGTCAGCAAGCAGACGGAGTCGACGGAGGATTGTCGAGGGGTTGATAAATCAAAGGATCATTGTCAGTTTCGGGTGATGCTTCATTTGCCGGCACCGCTCCATTCATTTGCGGTTCATTTTCCGGTGGTCTTCCTTTTGTTAGGATGTGTCGGGGTTGCTCTTTCTCTGCTCTGGCCTAACCGCCGTTTGATGGGTTGGGTCATGCTTTCCATGCTCTGCGGAGCGGCCGCAACCTCTTGGGCCCATGCCACGGGAATGGTCGAAGCATCCCAAGTTCGCTATGTGGGAGCGACTGCGGCGGTTGCGGTACAGGACCATAAGAATATCTCGGACCTGATGCTGTTAGCCTCGTGGATCGCTGCCCTGGCTACCGTGGTGGTATTTTTTGGGGTTCGTATCTCAGGTGTCTCGCTTTTGGCCCGACTGGTTTCGCTGGCGGCAGGGGTCTTTCTTCTCTGGAGTATGCAGGCCACCTTGCACACTGGATCTGAGCTGACCCACACCTATTTCTTCGGCCCCAATGCTCCCAAGCCACTGCTGGGGACCGAGGAGGTGGTCCGCTTGAGACTGAAGTAGCCTAGATTTCAGGTCTTTTCATCCGGGAGGACATGGCGAAAAGTGAAAAGGCCGAGCAGAACAAGGATAGCTCCAAAAATCCAGAGGGTCGCCGGTATCCCAGCGAGTTTGGCTATGGCCCCGCTGGCGAGGGAACCGAAGGCGACGCTGCCTTGAAAAGTGGTGAGAAAAACCGACATGGTTCGCCCCCGCATAGCTGATGGGGCCGACATTTGTACGGAGACGTTGAGGTTGACCATGCTTGAAACCCAGGCAAAGCCGCAGGTCATGAGGGCGACGGCGGCCATCGGAAAAGAGGTGGCCATTCCCAGGAGAGCCAATCCGGCACCCAGAACCAAGGCTCCGCCGGCCACAATCGGGGACGGTCCCGCCCAGCGGCGCAAGGCGGGCACACAGGCCCCACCGACGAGCGACCCACCTCCAAAGAATCCCAGGAGCATGCCATACTGCGAGGCAACCAGCCCGAGGTCTTGGCGAGCGAACAAAGGGAGTAAGGCAAGCAGGGCGCTAGCCCCAAAAGCAAAAATGGAGAGGCGGTAGAAGGGAGAGTGGAGATGTGAAGCTTGCCTCACATAGACCAGACCTCGCCCCATGGTTTTCCAAAATCCGTCACCCTTTCCGACGGGGGCAAGTCCGGCCCAAAGATAAAGCACCACGATGGTGCCAAGAAAGGATATGGCATTGAGAAAGAAAACAGGAAACGCCCCGATCCAACCGACGAGGAGTCCTCCGGCCACCGGACCAAGAACCCGCCCGGCGTTGAAACTGATCGAATTGAGAGCGACGGCTGAGGCCACCTGCTGGCGCGGGACGAGGTCCTGCACCAGTGACTGCCAGGCCGGTAGGGTGAGGGCGTTGCCAGTACCGAGGGCAAAGGTGAGGGCGAGCAAGGTACCTGGGGTGGCCGCATCTAGGAGAACCAGTAGCCCCATGGCGATGGCACAGAGCATCATCCACAACTGGGTGACCAAGAGAAAAGTCCGACGCTTAATCATGTCGGCCAAGGCTCCCCCAGCGAGTCCGAAGAAAAAGACCGGCGCGAGAGCAGCCGCCGGAACGAGGGCCACTAGGAGGGGCGAGAGGGTGAGCGATGTCATGACCCAGGCCACCGCCACCGCCTGCATCAGGGTCCCCATATTGGAGAAAAGTGAGGCAAGCCAGAGTGCTCGGTAGACGGGAGAATGGAGGGGGGCCAGTAGTTTTTGCACGAGGCAGTTGCTCTTAGGGTTCTGCTTGCCCGCCTGATTTGGCGATTTTTGATTTTTGCGCGTTTCCTCGGGCGCTGGAAGCGTTAAAAGGTCGGCGTGCAACAAGTGCGGTCAGCTATAATCGGCGCCAGTGGTTACTCGGGGGAGGAACTGCTTGGAATCCTTTCCGGGCACCCTCAGGTGGAGGTGGTGGCGGTAACTTCGCGTCAGTCAGTCGGCCAAACCATTGGTGAGACTTTTCCCAAAATGGCCGGCTCGGCCTTGGCTGAAATGAGGTTCGTCCAGCCTTCTTGCCCGCAAATTTTGGCAGCCGGTGCAACCACGGTATTCCTCGCTTTGCCCCATGGTCTGGCGGCGGAGTTTGCCACCCCATTACGAGAAGCTGGGGTGCAGGTGGTCGATCTCAGTGCCGACTTCCGCCTGAAATCGGTGGAAGTTTTTCAGGAGTTTTATGGATCCAAGCACCCCGCGCCAAATTTGCTGGCCGAGGCCGTTTATGCATTGCCTGAGGTTTGCCGTGATTCTGCCCTGCGGGGTGCTGGCCTGCTCGCCTGCCCGGGGTGTTACCCCACCAGTGTCCTCATTCCCTTGGTTCCCTTGCTCAGGAATGGGCTGATCGAGCCGGACTCGATTGTGATCAATAGCTTGAGTGGGGTCAGTGGGGCCGGGCGCAAGGCGGAGACAGCGCTGCTCTTTGCCGAATGCAACGAAAGCCTGAGAGCTTACGGAGTACCCAAGCACCGGCATTTGTCGGAGATTGAGCAAGAGCTCTCATCTGCCGCGGCAAAGGATGTGGTGGTTACTTTTACTCCCCACCTCGTCCCGGTGACTCGGGGAATGATCTCCACCATCACGGCTCAACCAGCTGAGGGGGTCGATCGGGCAAGGGTGGAGCAAGCTTGGGCGGCCGCTTACGAGGATCGTTCTTTTGTCCGAAGGGTGCCCCACTTGCCTAACTCCAAGCACGTGGTTGGAACCAATTTCGTCGATATCGCGGTCAGGGAAGACCTTCGGACAGGACGATTGTTGATTTTTAGTGCCCTAGATAATTTAACCAAGGGCGCGGCAGGTCAAGCGGTGCAAGCCTTCAATCTTTCCCAGGGATGGGATGAGAGGGTGGGACTTGTATGAGTAAAATAAAAGTCGTCCAAGGAGGGGTGACCGCAGCTCAAGGATTCCGAGCTGCTTCACTTTTCGCTGGAATCAAGCCGGGGAACAAGAATCGCCATGATATGGCTTTGGTCGCCTCGACTGTCCCGGCGGTGGCCGGAGGCGTCTTCACCACAAATCAAGTGCAAGCTGCCCCAGTTCGGGTCTCACGACTTCATCTGCGGTCTCCTCAGGTTTCTGCCGTCCTGCTTAATAGCGGCAATGCCAATGCAGCGACCGGGCCGAGTGGGATCGCGGCGGCCAAGGCTCTGGCCTCGGGTATGGCAGCCGCTCTCAACTGTGGCACTAGCCAAATCTTGGTCTGCTCGACTGGGCGTATCGGGGTGCCCCTGCCGCGGGAGAAAATGGAGGGCAAGCTGCCGGAGTTAGCTGACCAGCTCTCGGTCAAGGGCGGTACCGCGGCAGCTCGCGCTATCATGACAAGCGATACCTTCCCCAAGGAATGCGCGGTTGAAGTGGCTGGACCGGGGGGAGTATTCCGTCTTGGGGGGATGGCCAAAGGGGCGGGGATGATCGACCCCAACATGGCTACGATGCTATGCCTCATTTCTACGGACGCCAAAATTTCCAAAAGAGTTTTGCAAAATGCCCTCCACCACGCGGTGGAAAAAAGTTTCAATGACACCGTCTTTGTCTTGGCCAACGGTCTGGCCGGGGCAGCTTCGCTCAAGGTGGGTTCACCCGATTACGCCCTCTTTGTCGAAGCCCTTGACCAAGTCTGCCTCAAACTTTGCCATATGATCGTCGAGGATGGGGAGGGAGTCTCAAAATTTGTCACGGTTCAGGTGCTCGGTGGATCGAGCCGTCAGGCCGCGCGCAAGGTGGCCGAGGCGATTGCCAACTCGACCCTCGTCAAATGTGCTTGGGCGGGGAACGACCCCAACTGGGGACGGGTTCTCGATGCCGTCGGTTATTGCGGGGTACGCATCCGTGAGGAACTGATTGATATTTACTATGAGGGTCTGGCGGCGGTTCGGGGTGGGGTGCCGGCACCGACACCGAAAGACAAGCTGGTCGGGGCGGTCTCGGAGAAAAGGTTTACGGTCACGGTGGACCTGCACCAAGGTAAAGCGTCCTACACGGTCTACACCACCGATCTGACTCCAGCTTACGTGGAGTTTAATCTTCGCGAATAAATTTGATGAGCCTGCAAGATTCCAACCTACGCGCTTCGACTCTCATTGAGGCCCTGCCTTACCTGCAGAAATTTCGTGGTCAGACTTTTGTGATTAAATATGGGGGTAGCGCGATGGAGAGTGAGACGGCGGTCAACCGCCTGCTGCGAGACGTGGTGTTCCTCGAGGCGGTCGGAATCAACCCTGTCCTTGTTCATGGGGGAGGCAAGGCAATCAGCGCGCGGATGGGGGAGCTTGGATTGGCGGCGCGCTTCGTGAGGGGCTTGCGGGTGACCGACGAGGCCTCCGTCCGGATTGTTGAGGAGGTTCTCGACGAGGAGGTCAACCCTCGGTTGGTCAAAGCCATTGGTGAGTTCGGTGGTCAAGCACGAGGTTTTTCCGGACGGGATGTGCTTCATGCCGAAAGGTTGCTCCCTCTGGAGAATGATCAGGGTGGGGCAGAGGATCTGGGGTTTGTCGGTCGGGTCCAAAGGGTGGAAACTGCTGAATTGAAAAAAACTTTAGAGGAAGAGCGCGTGCCTGTTATTTCGCCGGTGGCCCGAGGAACGGACGGTCATACCCTCAACACCAATGCCGATGAGGCTGCTGCTGCTATTGCCGGTGCCCTTGGTGCGGCCAAACTTATCTTTCTCAGCGATGTACCCGGAATCATGCGTGACCAAGAGGATTATACTTCGCTCATTCCCTCGGTAAGGGCGGATCAGGTGGATGACCTGATCCGGCAAAAGGTGCTGGAGGGCGGAATGATTCCGAAGGTGCAGGGGGCGGTGGAGGCCCTGCGGCAGGGAGTGCAAAAGACCCACATGATCGATGGTCGGTTGGCCCATGCTCTTTTGTTGGAGATTTTTACTAATGATGGCGTCGGCACTGAAATCGTGGTTTAGCCTGATTCTCCTCAGCTTCACCCTGATCGGGGTGGCCGAGGCGGAGTTTCGAGCTGCTTGGATCTCCAGTGTGCACAACTTGGACTGGCCATCGAAGAAGGGGCTTTCCTCGAGGCAGGCCAAAGCCGAATTATCCGGTTTGCTCGACTCGGCGGAAAACCTCGGACTGACCGATGTCTTCTTCCAAGTTCGTCCGGAAGGGGATGCCCTCTATCGCTCTTCGCTGGAACCTTGGAGCCGCTTTCTCACGGGAACCCAAGGGAAGGATCCGGGTTACGATCCTCTCAAGTTCTGTATCAAGGAGGCGAAGAAGCGAGGGATTCGCGTTCACGCCTGGTTCAACCCTTACCGTGCCTCGGTCAAAGCTGGCGCTCCTCTAGCCAAAAACCATATGGCCCGACGGTTCCCTCGCCACGCCCATAAGGTAGGTGGGGTGATTTGCATGGATCCCGGCGCTCCCGAGGTGCAGGACCATGTGGTCAAGGTGGTGACCGATGTGGCTCGGCGTTACGATGTCGCGGGGATTCACTTCGACGATTATTTTTATCCCTATCCTCCGGCTGGCGGCAAAGTTAGCTTCCCCGACAGCCGGACCTACCAGCGCTACCGCAAGACCGGAGGAGATCTCTCCCGCAATGATTGGCGCCGCGATAATGTCAACCGCCTCGTAGCTCGGGTGTCGCACGAAGTTAAGAAGGCGCGTCCACGAGCTTTTTTCGGAATCAGCCCCTTCGGAATCTACACCAAGGGACAACCTCCCACGGTGAAAGCGGGACTCGATCAATTGAATCAAATTTTTGCTGATCCGGTGCTGTGGATGCGAAAAGGATGGGTCGACTACCTCGCCCCCCAACTCTACTGGAAGGATAAGTCGCCGCAGTCTTTCAGCGAGTTGCTCAAATGGTGGCGAAGCCCTTCCGTCAACCCTCGCAAGGTGCCTATCTATCCCGGAATTGCTGCCTACCGCATGAATGAAAAAGGTTGGCCGCCGAGTGAAATTATTAGGCAAGTCGCTCTCTCTCGCACCGTGGGAGATGGCCCGTCGGGTCACGTATTTTTTCGGATGCAGACCATGGCTAGAAATACCAAGGGGATTTCCAAAATGCTGAAAAAAGCTGGTTACTAACCTCGGATGAGAGAGCCGGTCAGGGCCCCTAACTTTTCCAAGGGAGAGAGCCGGTAACGCCTTTCCATCACTCGCAATCCATTGCTCCTCATTTTACGGAGCAGCCGAGCGTAGACTGCTGCCATCATTCGGGCAGGGCGCAAGGCAGAACGTTCTTGCCTCGGCTCCTCGGCCGCTGCCAAGGCAAAGAGCTGGTTCGCTTGGCTGGCAAAGTGGTCTAAAAAAGCCTGCCGCTCAGTTTCTTTGGCTTGAAAATTAGTTCTATCCAATCCCCAAGCCGCTAGTTCGTCGAGGGGGTAGTAAAGCCTTCCTTGTTTTAGATCCGGTGCGGTATCGCGAAGAATATTGGTGTATTGTAGAGCGCGCCCCAGAACTTCAGCGTGCGCTTTGGCTCTCTCGGGGTCAGCTCCAAAGATGGAAAGACAGAGCTGGCCGACCACCCCGGCTACCCGATGACAGTAAAGGTCGAGATCGGCCCAGGTGGGCATCTCTACTGTGGCAGCCAAGTCCGTCGCAGTGCCCTCCAGCAGTTCGAGAAAAAGCTGCGGATTCATTCGGTGTCGACTGATGAGGCTGCGCAGGTTACCCGGCAGGCCTCGACGCTCCTTATCTCGGAATCCCTCCCGCCAAGTTTCTAAGGCCTCAAGTCTGACTGCGAGGGGGTGCTCTCCTTGGTCGGCGAGATCATCAATTGTACGGCAAAAAGCATAAAAAATCTCTAGATCGCAGCGTCTTTGTCGGGGAAGTAGTCGGAAGGCTGGAGCGAAGCTCGATCGACTGGCTTGGACGATACGGGTGGTATCGAGATGTCTCGGTGGAAGGAGCGAGCTCATCACTGAGGGATTGCCAGCTGGCCTTTGGCCATGGCCAATCTTCGGTCCGCGGCGGTGCAGGCTGGTCCTCCTGAACGGGCACCCCAGACGACAGTGAGTCCCCATTGATCAACCGCGCGACGTACCAAAGGAACGAGGATTTCCTCGGCCGCCGGTGATTCGGCGATGAGGATATTCGGCTGGTGGATGATGGCTCGAGCGAGGGCAGTCGCTGCCTGTTTGGCCTGGGGCAGCTCGCCCACCGGCGTTTCTGCCTCTTGGCCGAGCTCACAAAATTCTAAGGCAAAGAGGGTGCGCTCACCTTGTTCATTATCGCTAAAGCGTCCCGACTTGAGGATGGGAAACGCGATATTTTCTAAGACTGACAGCGACGGTAAAAGAGCACAGCTGGGCAAGAGGAAGCCAAACTCACGCTGCCGCAGGGTGTCTCGGGCAGTGACGGAGAGCTCTCCCACGATTTCCTGCCCAACCATGATCTCACCGCTGTCGGGTTGCTCCAGCAAACCCAGCAAATGAAGGAGCAAGTTTTTCCCGCAGCCCTCCGACCCTTCGATGGCGTGGAAGCATCCGGCGGAGAATTCTGTGCTGATTGCCCTGACGTGGGAGGTGCCTTCGCGCCAAAGAGGGCGATGGCAGGAAAGTTCACGGCACTGGAGGAGGGGGAGTGTCATGATAGAAACGGTAAAGATGTTCCGATCCTCTTAAAAATACAGGAAGAATCTGTTGCCTGCGAGGCGATTGGCGGCCAACCTTTTCCTCATGACCCTGGCCAATCAGATCACTCTTGTTCGTTGTCTTCGCCGTTTATTATTCCACAAGTGTGGCCGATGGGGCTGCGGAGGAGTGGTTGAGGTGGGGTGCGGTGGCTGCCTTTGTCACCGCCTCAGTGGGCGACGGTCTCGACGGCTGGATTGCTCGATTTTTTAACCAGCGCAGCGCCCTGGGGGTAGTGCTTGATCCTATCGCGGACAAGGGGTTACTCCTCACCGCGGTGATCACCCTCAGCATTTACCCTTGGCCCGTCGGTCTGCCTCTGTGGTTTCCTGTGCTGGTCATTGCCCGAGATCTTGTCATTCTACTGGGCTGTGGGT
>CAXMPH010000016.1:0-6507 GCA_964195055.1 uncultured Chthoniobacterales bacterium
TATCCGGTGCGGCGGACTAGCTACCTTGGGCAAAGGCAATCGAGAGCAGAAGATTTTGGCCGGAAAAAAGGCCGAAAGATGGGGAGAAATGAATGACACAAAAAAACTGGTGATTTCCTCTATAAATATGGTGCAGCTTACCGCCTCAGGTCAAAAGAGTTATTTACAAGTTCGCCGCCTCTCTCAGCCTTACCCAGAGCCCCCCTGTCCTCAAGCGGGCTTTGCAAGCGCGCCTTCCCTCCCCGGAAAACCTCTACTCTCCGCCTAACTAGAACAACCAAACGAAAAGGAAAAAGCACTACGGCGAATCCACCTTAAGTTGCAAGAACTTGGACCCCTCTCCTGCCTTGATCGGCACCGTAGCCTGACGCAATTGATGATCGGGACGATCCGAAAGCAGAGTGTCGACTACTCCCGCATCCGACCAAGGATCGACCGAGATCAGGTTTGTTTTCCACTGGACAACCCCAGTCACTTCGGAGGCTGTCTTACTCCGCCGATAAACCATCTGGAGCGAGTCTTCTTCGATGAGGACCATCCCAGATAAGCCGGCCGAGTCAGCTACCGTGGGGTCCAAGGCCATGAAGTACTCCATTAGATTGGAGTACCCATCGCCCTCCGAATCACCCGCTAGGGAAGTATCTTCTACTGCGGGGTACTCGCTGATCCAAGTGGAGAATCCCACGGAGGGCGAGGCGATGGAGAGCTGGTAGGATTGGGTGGCGGATTGTCCAAGGGCATTGTAGCACTCCAGCACGATGTTGTAGGTGCCAGTCTCTCCCGGAATTCCACTGAGGAGACCGGTCGATGCCTCTAAGCTGAGACCGGGTGGCATTTGGTTCCCCTCGCCGAGGCGGTAGAAATTTTCCTCTCCGAAAATACCGGAGCTTAGGTTGGTCACAAAATCACGGTTAGGACCATTGTTCCCCTCCCCCGGGGTCACCCCATCGACCGAGTCCGCGTCTTGAGGGAAAACCCGCACGAGCGACGCCGTGGTGGTGTACCAGCTTTCCGCGGTGGTGGGACCTTCTTCGGTGTTTCCCTGATAGTAAGCAGCCCGCTGACGAGAGACCGTTCCGACATTTGGGGTGGCCGCCGAACTGTTGCCGTAGGAGACTTCCGCCACCGTCACACTGTCGACGTCATTGATAAAGATGGAGTCGCCTCGGTTGCCCCACCTCGGCCAGAGCGTCTCCATGTCAAAAAAGGCGGGGTTGGCGGAAGAGATAACCATTTTACCGTCATCAAGCGGGTTGTCATCATCAGCTGGCAGTATCGGGTCCTTGGCATCCTCTCCATTGTAAATGACCAGAAGAGTTCCGGCCGGTAGGTCATCCCAGATCGGATCATCGAGAAAGAGAAGGTAGTTGTTGCTGGAATCTCTCAGGTCGAAGTAAGCCAAACTCCCCTGCTTAAGCATGAGCAACTCAATCCACTCGCCAGCCGAGTTAGAGCCTTGGCTGAATTCATTGATGATGAGTGGGCGCTGGAAAACATTACTAACGGAGGGCACATAAATCGCGGGTTGAAAGGAATATTCTGCACCGACCACCGCCTCGGTCAGAGGCCGCTGACCCAGACTAATCGAAGCGGTAAAAAATGAGGGACTGAGCAGAAGTCCATCGCTTGCCTCAATCCGGCACCGCCAGAGCTTCGCCCCATGATCAGGGCTGGGCGAGAGCGTCGATGCGGTCAGGCCCTCAGAATTCGTCCACATCTCTCCATTGAGGGAAAATTGCCATTGATAAGAGAAAGTAAGAACAGATCCTTCAGGATCCGTGGCCAGCACCACCGAGGCAAAGACCGGAGCGTCGACATAAGCCCCGAGTGGAGTGGAAAGCTGGGCTGAGGAAATCGTTGGCGATTGGTTGCGCACCTCAACCACTGCGGGGGAACTGGTGCTCACGGCCCCTTCGGTGTCAGTCGCCCGAGCAACAACGGAGTAGGTGCCCTCGGCGGGAAACCAAACAAAGGCGTAGGGAGCGTCCAGATCAGACTGGATCACCACTCCATTAGCGAGGAAGTCCACCTGCGCCACCAAGCCGGGGGCTCCTCCCAATGTCTCATCGGTAGCGGTGGCGGCTAAGCTGACCGACTCTCCCGGAGAAACCAGCAGATCACCAGAGGGTGAGGTCAGGCTAACTGCGGGAGGAGGGTTGGCCTCGACGTCCGTCCCACCGGTGATGATCAAGGAATAATCCTGAGCAGGGGTGGTAAGTTGGCCGGTGAGCGAAACAATGACCTCGTAGGTTCCATTTGCGGGGGGATCGGTCAGGTAAACCTGCTCCACATTATCAACGTCATTCTGGCCTCTAATTGCGGGTGCGGACAGCAAGGCGTTGCTCCAGGCTCCGACGTAAGGCATGACAAAAGGTTGGGAGATCGACCCGTCGGGGGCGGTGATACGCAGATCGAGGTTATGCACGAGATTGGGGTCGCGTGAATCTGCCGCCGTTTCAACCGCTCCGGCAGGGTCGGTCCAACAGAGAGTCGCTTTGATCGGACCGAGACCATCCCACTCAAAGCGGTGGACTACCCTAGTTTGCGAATTGGTCACCGTCTCTTCCTGCATTTTCAGGGATCCCTGATTATTGTAGTCATCCAAAATGAGCTCGGCCGCTGCTTCGGCATTGATCAGGCCCCAGCCAGAGCGGTAATCGGGTCCCGGAGCCCCCAGATCATCGGCCGTGTGAATGAGCAGCGCCTTGAGGAGGCTGGCGCGCATCAACTGACCGGAAAAGTTCTTTCGGTAAAGTTGCTGCAAAAGAGCGGCTGAACCAGCCACCGCAGGTGCCGCCATGCTTGTTCCACTGTAGTCACCTTCGTAACTGGTATTGCCCGTCGCCACACAGGAATAAACATCGACACCATTGGCGACCAAATCGGGTTTGATCCGACCATCATCACAAGGCCCCCAGCTAGAATATGAAGCAATATTCGCATTCGAGAGACTACGCTTTCCGCCGGCCACCGCGTCATCACAGGCCCCGACGCTGACAATATTTTTGGCGAGGCCATTGAAGGTAATCGACTGGTACCCCCCTTTGTCGGTGAGCAGATCCTGCTCGTTACCGGCGGCCCAGAAGACAAGGTAGTAAGGAAGGCTGGAGGTCAGGCTGTCGGTATCGCGGCACTCGATCTCGTAGCGCCCCATATCCGAGGTGGTGGCATCATATCCATAGGAATGGTTCGAGATGACCATCCTCCTCGTATCCCCGGCCGAGGCGGCTCCCTCGGCGGTCATCTCACTGTAGTCGCTGTTCCAGTCGTAGGAATTGATAGTGACCTGCGGGGCCATTCCCTTGGCTGCCGGCTGGACCCCGGCGGCGCCCATCGTTCCTGCCACGTGGGTGGCGTGGTCATCGTTTCCCGAAGAGGGATTCATTTTTGTGACCCGGGTCCCAAACTCCTGATGGGTATCGCGAACAGAACCAGCATCCCAAACCCCAGCACGGATGCCACTACCATCCAAATTATAAGGCGCTGTTTCTCGGATCAAATCAGCCGCACCGGATATGGCCGCGTTGGCATTCAAGGTTGTCCGGTAGAGAGGCTCGGTCCCTCGGATATCATGAAGTATCGACACCTTATGACCGGGGCCCTCCCGACGAAGGGGAATGCCCAAAAGGGCAGCTCGCTCCACCACATCTCGGTAGCGTAGATTTTCCGCCTCGGCCATTTGGCTGACCGCCGCGGCGCGCTCCATCGGATTAGTTAGATCCTTACCCAGAAGAATCTCGGCGGGGCGGCGAGGCGAAGTGGCTCTCTTAGGGGAGGATGAGGAAGTATCTGATCTCTGAGCAGGATTGGCTTTCGCCGGAGGCTGAGGCTCGGCAGAAAATTGAGGTAGCCCTGAGGAGGGAACTCCATTCATCTTCGAGGAGGGTGTACCACCCGAAGCAAGGGGTGCTGGGGCGACCAGAGAGGAACTACCTTGAACTTGGCCATGGTCAGGAGGAAGGAAGGCATTTGCGGAAGCTAAGCGGCTTTCCTTCCTCGCCAGAGAAGAAGTTTCCTTCCACCCAGACCAGGTCCAAGCGCCAAGACCAATAAAACCAAGGACCAAGACAATAAAAATAGTGGCTGTTTTAGAAGTCATGGGCCGGCATCCAACTCAGGTGTCCTGGAGAGCCGAAGAGTCAGGCCCTGATACTGATAATCTAATAGCAATAGAGAGGGAGTCAAATCGAGGAAGCCTCATCGGGATTTAATCGATCAGTTGGTAGGCTGGAAGGGTCAAGAATTCTTCAAAAGATGTGCTTTTGGACATTTCGGTGAAGAGCTTGGACGCCCTTTGGTAGTGACCCCCCTGGAATCTCTCCGTTCCCACTTCTTCCTCAATCTTGGCCATGACTTGCGGGAGCAGCTCATGGTAAAGCTGCTGCGTAATGACGCGACCATCATCCAATTTGGCTCCGTAACGCATCCACTGCCAGAGCTGAGTCCGTGAGATCTCTGCCGTCGCCGCATCCTCCATCAGATGATAGAGGGGGACACAACCGTTGCCCCCCAACCAAGCGGAAAGGTACTGGATACCCACGCTGATATTGCCCCGCAAACCGGCCTCGCTGATGCTCCCCTCTGGCACGGCCATCAATTCACTGGCGCTGATCTTGACATCGTCGCGCTGGCGGGAGACTTGATTGGGACTGGGCATGTGGTGGTCGAAGGCCTGCAGGGCCACCGAGACAAGTCCGGGATGAGCTACCCAAGTTCCATCATGCCCGTCGGCGGCCTCCCTCTCCTTGTCGGCCAACACCTTGGCCATGGCAGCGGCGTTCTTGGCCTCATCGTTCCTGATGGGAATTTGCGCCGCCATCCCCCCGATGGCATGAGCTCCTCGGAGATGGCAGTTCTTGATCACCTGGAGACAGTAAGAGCGCATGAAGGGCGCCGTCATAGTGACCTGCACCCGCTCGGGCATGACAAAACCCGGAAGATTCCGGAATTTTTTGATGAAGCTAAAAATGTAGTCCCAGCGTCCACAATTAAGACCAGCCGAATGATCTTTTAATTCGTAGAGAATTTCATCGGTCTCAAAGGCCGCCAGAATCGTTTCGATGAGGACGGTGGCTTTGATAGTGCCCCGAGGAATACCCAGAGCATCCTGAGCCCGCTCAAAAACACGGTTCCACAGCCGTGCCTCAAGGTGACTCTCCAGCTTGGGCAGATAAAAATAGGGCCCGGATCCATTCTGGAGCGCAATCTGAGCATTGTGGAAAAAGTACAAACCAAAATCAAAAAGTGCGCCACTGACCGGCTGGCCATCGACGAGAAGATGCTTCTCCGGGAGGTGCCATCCGCGCGGCCTCACCATCAGGGTGGCTGGGTCGTCCTTGAGCTGGTAGTTTTTCGCCCCAGATTGAAAAGTGATGGTGCGCCGGACGGCGTCCTGCAAATTGATTTGGCCGGCGATCATATTGGCCCAAGTCGGCGAGGTGGCATCCTCAAAGTCGGCCATGAAGACCTTGGCACCAGAGTTGAGCGCATTGATCACCATTTTGCGTTCGACCGGACCGGTGATTTCAGTACGACGGTCCTGCAGATCCGCCGGGACAGGCGCCACCTGCCAGCCTAAGTCGGCCCGAATGTGGGCGGTCTCAGCCAAGAAGTCAGG
Source organism: uncultured Chthoniobacterales bacterium (assembly GCA_964195055.1). Lineage (GTDB taxonomy): Bacteria > Verrucomicrobiota > Verrucomicrobiia > Chthoniobacterales > JACTMZ01 > JACTMZ01. Next base: position 5,618 of record CAXMPH010000016.1, read on the forward strand.
CAACTCGCCCGCATCGATACGCTCTTGGCGGTCTACCCGAGCTTGGAGCAAGGCGAGGCGCTCATGGTTAAATTGCCGATGCAGGTCGGCCACAAAATTTAGGGCTTCGGCGGTGAGAACACGATCTTGGCCGGGTTGCTCAGTTCCTAGAATCTCGATATTGGGTAGTATTTTCATAGCGGTAAAATGGAGAGGCGGGCTAGCAGACCGGCGAGGACACGAGCGCCTTGAGCGATATGTGCCGGGTCGCTGTATTCTTCGGGACGGTGGCTGTAGCCGTGGCGCGAGGGAATGAAAATCATCGTGGTAGGACACACCCGCGCCATGAATAAGGAGTCGTGATAAGCCCTGCTGACCATTCGCTTGGTCGCCAGATCGAGCTTCCGAGCTACCTCTTCCGCCATCTCAATTGTCTGGGTATCACCGTCGGCCGGGGGATCAGCGTTGATCTCATCCCATGAGATGATGACCTCGCGGCGTGCCGCAATTTCTTCGGAAGCCTCCCGCATCAGCAGCAGGGCTCGCTCCCGAGTTTCCAAGCAAGTATCCCGCAGGTCGATCTCTAGATCGACTTGGCAAGGCACACTATTGATTGCGTTCGGAAAAACATTCCATTTTCCGGTGGTGGCCACCGTATCAGGGCTCCCCGAGTCCTTGGCCGCTTGCTCCACCGCCAGAGCTAGCTCAGAGGCCGCTAGCGAGGCGTCGTGGCGGGTCGGCATCAAAACGGCTCCGGCATGCCCCCCCTCACCCTCAATCCTTACTCGATAAGCACTGGGACCGGCGATCGCCTGGACAATACCTATGGGAATGTTTTCCAACTCAAGCAGTGGTCCCTGTTCGATATGCAGCTCGATGAAGGCAGAATAAAAATTCTGAGGCAGCGCCAC
>CAXMPH010000016.1:6517-8415 GCA_964195055.1 uncultured Chthoniobacterales bacterium
CCCGGAGAAGTTCCCATCGCGCCTTACTGATAGCTCCAGCCAGCATGCGGGAGCCGAGGCACCCGATCCCGAATCGGGTTGGTTCCTCGGCGGTAAAGACAACCAGTTCGAGAGAGCGCAGGGGTTGAAAGCCCGCTTCCTTCAGGGCCTCCACCGCCGCGAGAGCCCCCAAGACCCCGACAACCCCATCAAACTTTCCCGCATTGGGAATGGCGTCAATATGTGAGCCCGTTGCCACCGCCGGAGCCTCCTCGGCGCGTCCCGGCCAGCGGGCAAAGATATTGCCGACGGCGTCGATCCTAAGGGCCAGACCGGCCTCCTCACACAACCCGGTGACAAAGGCACGCCCCCGCAAATCCGCATCGGAAAAAAGCACCCGACTAACCGCCGGAGGGACCGCTTCGGTTATGAGGGATAATTCGTCGATACGCCTCTGCAAAAGCAGGGCATCAACTGGTGGAAGCGCGGCCGACATCAACCTGAAGAAGGCCGCCGGTTGACATCCTTGTAGTAGATGTAACGTGCTGGCGTCTTGCCCATGGCGACAAACCACTGGGGACAGTAAGGAGCGAGCCAAAGAGCATCACCTGCCCCCACTGGGTGCCAGTCGTCCCCCAGTTTGTAAACGCCCGCACCTTCCAAAATTAGCATACCGTGCTCCATCACATGACATTCGACAAAGGGAAGAGTGGCCCCTGGATCGTAGGTGAAAATGTTTACGGCCAGATCAAAATCTAAGGTGCCTGGGAGGAGTTCCTGCAGCCGAGCCGAGGGATCACCGAGAAACGGCTCGGGCGTAACCGCATTCTCCTCACCGAAAATTGGCTGGGGCACCGCTACTCCGGGAAGGACTTCGTACTTTTTCGCGAAAAGCAAAATCTTTGCCCCTGTCGCGGCCTTGACTTCAAAAGTTCCACCCGCCGGGATGTAGGCAAATCCTCCACGCTTGAGGGAGTGGCCGTTGACCAGGCAAGAACCTTCGACCACGTAATAAAAATGCTCCTCTTCTCCGGTGTGCCCAACCCCCCGGCCACCAGCTTCTAGGTTATAGAGAGATTGCCTCAGATGAGCCCCTATCCCCGAGGAAATGAGGACAAATAGTTCCGTCCCTTCCCACCCCGACTGAAGACTAGGAACGTGGCTGTCGGGACAGAGGAGAGCGTAAGAACTTCGCACCGTAGTCCGAGTCGTTCCAAGGGGATGCGATGCCATAGGTAAAAAACTGCCCGCAAGAGGATTGACTGACCAGCACAAAGCTAGCTCCGCCTTCTCCTGCAAGTGAAAGTGGAGCGACCGTCAGGATATCTCCTTTGGCCCCTTTCCGAAAACGACTTGGCCACGGCAGTCTGACGACGCGGACCACGAAAGAATCAGCCATCGAGACCAATGAGTCCAAATAATATGAGGGTGGATGGCTGGGGAACGGCCAAGGAAAAGTTGAAGACGCCAGCTAATGCAGCGGTCGCACCAGTCTTCCTCGGGCCGCCCCCGGACCACCGGACTGGGACCAGACAAGTTCGCCCCCCACCCAAATGGCCCGCACCGCCGCGGGAAAAGCTCTTCCAAAGTACGGACTGATGGGATGGCGGGTCACGAGGTCTGCCGCCTGAAAAGTTTCTTCGATTCCTCCCTCGACCAGAATGAAGTCGGCATCCATGCCCAGAGCAATTGAGCCTTTCCTCCGATCCAGACCGAAACGAGCAGCCACTCGAGTTGAAACCATTCGGACAATTTCTTCTACCTTGATCCCCGCGGCCCAGAGGGAAGGAAGAAATTGCTGGGCCCCCGAGACACCTCCCCACACCTTGAAAAAGTCATCTCCCTCCTTCATCTCGGGAGGACAGGGGGAGTGGTCGGTGCCGATGGTGTCCACCTCCCCAGCCAAAACGCGCCGAAGC
>CAXMPH010000016.1:8425-13480 GCA_964195055.1 uncultured Chthoniobacterales bacterium
CCGGATGGCGGGACCCCGCAGGGGCGGAGCACACTTAGCCCTACCTCCCATTTTTGCCATATCTCCATCCTCCAGTAAGAGATAGTGCGGGCAGGTCTCGGCCGTCACATCGACTCCTCGGCTTCTCGCTCTGGCAATTTCGACCAGTCCCTCACCGCAGCTGACATGGACCACATGAAGAGAGCACCCCGTCTCCCCCGCCATCTCGCAAGCTTGATCGATGGCCTTTATCTCAGCCGACACCGGCCGAGAGTCGAGATAGTCACGCACTCCCCGTCGCCCAGCCGCAAGAGATCTGGCGGCCAACTGAGCCGTTTCATCTTCATCCTCGGCGTGGACGGCAACGACCAAGCCCAGATGAGCAGCCACGGTCATCCCAGCTCGCAGGGTGTCTAGATTGGCCCGAGGAAACTCCTCCATTCCGCTAGAGCACATGAAGGCCTTAAATCCCACGACCCCACAGGAGGCTAGTTCCTCCAGCTTGTCCAAGTTTGCCGGGGTCAACCCTCCCCACAGGCCAAAGTCCACCACCGACGAAGCCTCGGCCGCAGCCTGCTTCAATCGGAAACTTTTGCCATCAAGAGTAGGGGGAAAAGCATTAAGCGGCATCTCGAAGACACAACTGGCCCCGCCAAGAGCCGAGGCCAAGGAGCCACTGGCCCACCCTTCCCAACCGGTCCGACCCGGCTCGTTGTAATGGACGTGGGCATCGATCGCACCAGGAAGAAGGTATCGTTGCGAAGCATCAAATTCTACCTTGGCAGTGAGCTTGTCTCCCAGAGCGACAATCTTGCCACCGGCCACCGCAACATCTACCTCAGAGAAGCCCCCGGGAAGGCAGACTCGGGCACCCCGAATGACCAGATCGGCGTCACTCATAGGCCCGCGCCAATTCAAGTACGGTGCGCGCCATCGCCGCCACCGCCGAGGCGACGTCGGAGGGTTTAACACTTTCTGACGGATGATGACTGACCCCTTTTCGGCAGCGAATGAAGAGCATGGCGGAGGGGCAGGCTCGTGCCATCACGGCGGCATCGTGCCCCGCCCCGCTCGGCATCATGGGGACCCCCGCTCCGGCGGATTGCTGGAGGATACGAGAGACCTTGTTGTCCATGGCGATGGCCGAGGTCTCTTGGACGATCTTCCAGCTTTGCAACTTCAGGCCACGGCGCTGGGCCACCGCGAGGGCTTTCTCGCGAAGGGCGGCACAGGCGGCTCGGCGGCGGGTGTCGCTCGAATCTCTCACATCAAGGGTGAAGAGGACCTGCCCTGGAATGACGTTACTAGAGCTGCGGACAACCTCACACTGGCCCACCGTGGCGGTCATCCCTGAATTTTCTGCCTCAAGAATAACTTCGGCGGCACCGCAAAGAGCATCATGGCGAAGGTTCATCGGAGTCGTTCCCGCGTGACCTGCTTGACCGCGGAAGGTTACCGAGATTCTCGTCTGCCCGTGGATTCCCGTGACCACTCCGAGAGGGATGTTTTGACTCTCCAGCACCGGCCCCTGTTCGATATGCGCTTCCAGATAAGCAAGAAACTCCCGCTGGGGACGCTTGGCTTTTTCAATTCCCTTTTCCTCAATAAGCGAGAGATCTCGCTTGGTCAGACGCCCCAGCATAGCCCGACTCCCTAAGTAGGTCGTCTGATAGCGCACGCCCTCTTCATCGGAGAAACCAACCACCTCCAAGTGAAAGGGCATTTTTTTTCCCTTCATCTCCTGAGCTACCGCCAAACCGATAAGCACACCGAGAGGGCCGTCAAACTTGCCTGCGTTGCGCACGGTGTCGAGGTGGGACCCGATGACAAGGCACTTGGCTCGAGGATTGGAGGATTGGATGCGTCCGATGAGATTGAAGGCGGCGTCCTGACGGACTTGCAAACCAGAAGAGTCCATCCAAGAAGCCACCATGCGATTGGTCCGCCGCATCGCCGGCGAAGCAAAGGTTCGAGTTAAGCAGTCAGACTCGTCGCTCACCTCTCCCAAGGCGTGGCACCGCTCCATGATCTGGCGAGCGTGGGATGACTTTACCATCAGCTTTGAGACCTCAGCTCCCTCGATAAGTCGCATAACTCCACGGGGTGCAGAGCAGTGGCACATGGTAAGCTTGAGACGCCTCGCTGATGCGAAAACGAACCGGCACGACATCGAGGAATTTAGCCTCACCGAAGTAATCGCCGAGGTGAAACAAAAGTTCGTAGTCCCCCTCCTCGATTTCCTCGGGACCGAGGACAAGAGAACTCGGCCGGCCGTCACTGTTGGTTTGCAGAGTTTTGACCAACTCATGGGAGGGAAGTCGGCGCAGTTCGATTTTCATGCCTGCGGCAGGGCCGCAATTTTATGAATTTCCTCCAGAGCGGTCTCCTGCTCCATCCCAATCTCGTTGTGCAATCGCCGAGGAAAGGCCTCAAGGATCGCTTTCTTCTTTTGCAAACGCGCACAAATGATAAAGGGAAAACCAAATTTTCCTCGGTAGGCTTCGTTGTATTGGCGAAATAATTCCATTTCTTGTTGCGAGAGATCACCCAACCCAGCCGCCACCTGCTCTCCTTGGGACTCCTTGGTTAGTCTCTCAAAGCAAACTAGATCGGGGTGGGCTTGGATGAGGGCCATCTTCTCCTCCGCTCCGGCCTGGTTAACTTCCTCGAGCAGGATTTCACCCAGTTCCTCTGCACTGGCAAAGGGCCGACGCCCAGCCACCCGCTCAGCGAAATGCGGGGAATGCTCATAAACCGGCCCGATGGCGCAGACAAATTCCTCGGTCGACCCGGCGTTCAAGGCCGAGAGTTTCGCCATCATGACTGTTTCTCAATCCATGCCATGGTTTTGTCGGCCAATCGATCCATCGCCTCCACGCTCATGGCAAGGTGTTCTTCCTTGGTATCCTCGATCTTATTGTGACTAATCCCGTGCAGACTTTGGGTGAACATCATCACGGTTGGAATCCCCGCCATGGCCATTTCGGCAGCATCATGCAAGGGACCGGAGGGAAGTCGGTGCGAGGTCCCACAGGTTTCCTTGATCGCCTCGTCGCAGAAATTGACCAGATCGGGATGAAAAGGCGAGGGAGCGATATGCCAGAGCCTCTCCCACGACACGGTGCACCCAGCCTCTTTGGCAAAGAGCTCGCTAGCCTCTTTGGCTTCCGCATACATGGTGGCCAGATGAGCCGGGTCAAGGTGCCTTTGATCGAGAGTGATCCGACATTCTGCCACCACGCTGGTGACAATCCCTGGCTTGGTCGTGCAGGAACCAAGGGTGCAGACTCCCATTCCGCTGCGCTCAGCGATGCCATAAATTTCTGGACTCATCCTTGCCGCGGCCAAGAAAGCATCCTTGCGCCGGTCCATCGGGGTGCTCCCCGAATGGGCCGCTTGACCATGAAAAGTAATGGCATGCCGCTCCACCCCGAAAGTCCCCAGCACCGCCCCCAGCGGGAGATCTTTGTCCAGCAGCACGGGGCCCTGTTCGATATGCAGTTCCACATAGGCAGCCGCATTTTTTAATTCACTGCCGCAGTCTTTGACTTTGGCAAATTCAATACCAACTTCCCTCAAGGCATCCGGTAGTTTGATTCCATCTCCGTCGACCAATCCCCTCGCTTCCTCCATGTCAAGATGACCAGCACAAGCGGAGGAACCGAAGAGACTTTTACCGAATCGCGCCCCCTCCTCGTCCGCCCAGTCGACCACGCGTACGGTGACTGGCGGCCGCCCGTGGTATTGGGCATTGATCCGCCGCAGCACTTCCACCCCAGCCAAGGTGTTGAGGGAACCGTCAAGCCAGCCCCCATTGGGCACCGAGTCGATGTGCCCTCCAATAATCAGTTCTCGATCACTCTCCCCCAGAAGGGTGGCCCAGAAATTTCCGGCCGCGTCGCGATGGGTTTCGACCGGTAGGCCCTCAAAACACGAGGACAGAAATTGGCGCGCCTTGACCCAAGTTGGGGTGAAGGCTACCCGGTGAGCGCCCTCTTCGTCACCCGTCAGGGCCCGTAATTTTTTGAGTTCGGCAATCGTCCGACTGGGGTCGAGATAGGGAGACATCATTTTATTTTGGGTGCGAGGGCACCGCGTTACAACTCTGGATCGTTTCGGTTTTTCACTCTCTGCTTATGCTGGGGGAGGAGAGAAGGTGAGCCATCGGGGGAGCACCTCCTCTCAGCTAAGAGCCCAGAAATAATCTCAGTTACCGGCAAGATCGTTGGACTGCTTGACGAAGTCATCCCCATCCCACTCGGCGTCGTTGACTACTACCCCGGCCTTGGCCAAAGCCTCCTTGGCCTTACGTTCGGTTTGCATCCTCACCAACTCGGCGTGCGTTGTGAAATAGTCCAAGCTGTGTCCCTTGAAATCCGAGATCGTTTCGAAACCTTTCGATTCCATGAACTCGAGCAATTCCTCGCACATTCGCTGCACCACCGGATAGCCAAACTTCATCACCCCAGTGCAGACCTGCACTGTATCGCCTCCGAGAAGGATGAACTGGGCGGCATCCTGCCCAGTCTCCACCCCGCCCATGGCCGAAAGTGAACGGCCGGGAAAGTCCTTACGGATCAACTGGGCAATCTCCATCACCATCCGCAGGGCAATCGGTTTAACCGCCTTGCTCGAATAGCCACCCACCGTGGTGTAACTCTCTACGCAGGGTTGGGGTCGTAGTGTTTCTAAGTCCACTCCCATGACCGAGCGGATGGTATTGATCGCACTTACCCCCTCGCAACCCGCCGAAAGCGCCGCCTTCGTCGGATCTTCTATGTGGGTCACATTCGGGGTCATCTTGGCCCAAACTGGGAGCTTGGAAACCTCGTTCACCCAGCCGCACACCTCGGTAAGAATAAGAGGATCCTGACCCATCGCCGCCCCCATCTGTCGTTCGGGCAATCCATGGGGGCAGGAGAAGTTTAGCTCGAAGGCATCGACCCCGGCCGCTTGACAGCGCTCGATAATCTCGCACCAAGCGTCCTTGCGGTACTCCTCCATGACCGAGGCGATGAGCACGCCATCCGGGCACTCGTCCTTGATTTCCTTGAACTCGTCCAGCCACTTATCAAA
>CAXMPH010000017.1:0-13243 GCA_964195055.1 uncultured Chthoniobacterales bacterium
CCACCTCGCTCAGGTCGAAGCGACTAGCACTGTCACCCGTGAAAAGACGGCATCCCGCAAGGAGCGCGAACTCCTCGAGAAAGCTCTCAAGGACTGCCAAGAATGGGAGCGCAACGTCATCCTTCCAGCTGATCCGGTCGTGGACAAGGTCACGGCCAAGAACTGAGTTTGCTGGGGGGACGTTTCAGGGGAGCGGGGGTGATAACCTTTTACGGACTGGACGCTCGGGAGGGATTTGAGTTTGCCGTCCTACGGATGGCTGCCTCGCATGGATTGATCGCCGGAGGCGACCTTTCCGAGGTTGGCTTCGCGTGAGGAGGACTTGAGTTCGCCATCCTGCGGATGGCTGCCTCGCATGGATTGATCGCCGGAGGCGACCTTTCCGGGGATGGCTTCGCGTGGAGAGGACTTGAGTTTGCCATCCTACGGATGGCTGCCTCGCATGGATTCGAACCATGACAAACAGATCCAGAATCTGCAGTGCTACCGTTACACCACGAGGCAAAGATCTAAACAATGCGTTTTGGCGACGGCAGTGTCAATTATCGGTTTTGGTTTACTAACTTGTACCAGCCGCTTTGGCCCAAAATGACTTATGATTTTTAGACCCTGTCTCATTAAGTAATTAAACTTGAGTCCTGCGGGGGCCATCCAAGGATTCGGCTATGTCTTCTCCTCGCAGTTTATCGATTGGGCAATCGAGCTCTTTAAATATCGATGGCGCCAGTCTGGTCATCGTTGCCGCGGTTGACGCCATGGCGTTGGAAGGTCTGTGGCATCAAGAAAAGAGACATCTCCCCACCCGAGATCGTCCGCGATGATCAGGATGATGTCTGGGAGGTCTGGGAGGTCTGGCTTGCTCGTCGGCGACCATAAGAAAAACTACGAGCGAAACTGACCGGCGATCATGACTTCATGCCTCGATCTGGACCGAACCGAGCGTCGAGCCAGTCTTGGAGATCCACGGCGCTCCTGGAGACCGTCGCGACCACCGCATCAGGGCGAACCAAAATGAGACTTCCCTGACCGCCGAGCAATCCACTGAGCCGCCCCGCCCGATCCTCAGCGTCTCCGCCCGGCCCCAGCCGGCGAACCGTAATTGGGAAACCGGATTTTCCGGCGCCGAAGTTCGTTGGGAGTTCTTCGTTGGGAGCATCGCCGACCACGATGATGGTGGCCTCGCTCTGACGTAAGAGGCGATGCACGGAGACATCCTCACCGTTGAGCTCGATCACACCATCAGGGAGCGTCCCACCTGATCTCACGCGACCGAGGACGGAGCCGTCAGCGAGCGAATGCGCCCGATATTGAATCGACTCTTCGGAGAGCAGCCGACGAAACTGATGCCGTCCGAGGCGGGTCGACATGACCAAGCGAATCAAGGTGTTCCTGAGAAAACAGGCGACTGGGTTGCTCAAGGTGGCCGATTTTAAGAGCAGGGCCGATCCCCGAACCACCGCATGACCGACCGGATGTCGTTCTTCTTGATAGGTATCGAGAAGGGAATCTCCTGTCCCTCCCTTGAGATGAAGGGCGAGTTTCCAGCCAAGATTCTGCGCATCTTGCATGCCGGTATTCATGCCTTGGCCACCGGCAGGGCTGTGCACATGGGCCGAATCACCAGCCAAAAAGACTCGCCCATGGCGATACGAAGCGACCTGTCGCTCATTGACCCGAAATCGACTGAGCCAGTGGGGCTCCCCAACTTTCCATCCGGTCCGCGTCCGTTGATCGAGGATCCGTTGTACGTCTGCAGCCGTGGGTGCCTCTGGCACCCCGTGGTCACCAACTAGTTCGGCCATGATCCTCCAACGACCATGCCCGATGGGAAAGATCGCCACCACGCCACTTCGATTAAACTCAATACGGACTTGAGAGGAATCCGCCTTGGCAACGATCTCAACATCCGAAACGAGCCAATCCTGATCACGGGTCATTCCCGGAAAGGAAAGACCCAGACCGTGGCGAGTCATCGAATGCCCGCCGTCGCAGCCAATCAGCCAATCAGCCTCGAATTGCTCCATCGAGTCGTCGGCTTGAATCGTGCATGCCACTCCTGTGTCCGATGCGGTGAAGTGAGAAAGACGGCGACCCCGTTCAACTTCTACCCCGTGCCCTCGGAGTGCTTCGATGAGTACTCGCTCAGTGTCAGACTGTGGAATGAGAACTCCCGTAGGAAACGCACTTTCCGAGACCTGATCCTCAGTAAGGTCGATGGTCCGGAGATCCTTCAACTCGCTCACCAGTCTCGCCGACTTCATCGGTCCGTGATGTTCGAGGAATCGCTCGAAAGGAATTTCCGTGTCCAACACCTTGAGGGTTCGCCGCCAGAGCACCAAGGCCTTTGATAGTTCGGTCGGGCCATCATTGACTTCAATGATCCGTGGCCGAATCCCGTGCCTCGCCAGCTCCAACGCGGCGGTCAGGCCAACCGGTCCGGCACCACAAATAAGAACCTTTTTGCGAGCCATCTTTGGATTCCTCTCGCCGTCCGATCAGTCAACTCGTTAAGGCAGGCGAACCTCGGCGCCGGCGGTCTGGGTGAGCAACACGGACTGGTTTCATCATAGCTAATCTGGCGTCTGTTGTCCCAAAACTTGCAAGATAATTCTCAACCTAGTCAAGCAAGCCTGAAGCGACGAAGACAGAGAAGAGGCAAGCCTGTGAAGTAGAAAGAATGCCCCACGAGGGAAGTTCCGCCCTTATCCGAGCTTCTCCGTCCTCTCGAAAAGGACAAAATTTCTGGTGGGGCTTTATGACACGCTGGCAGTTCATTTTTTCGGCTCTGTCTGTTAAGATAAAGATCAAGTTGAAAACTCTCACTCTCCTCGACCAGTCCGATTCTTTGCCGGCTCAAGTGGCAGCCTTTCTCCTCAAGGATCAGCAGGGGGTGCCAATTGATCTGGGGGATACTGTAGTCCTCATGCCCACTTCGGGTGCGGGGCGAGCCATCCGCCGAGAATTGTCTAAGCGGGGAGTGCTCTCTCCCGCTTTCCGATTGCCGATGGACAGCCTTGAGCCAGTAGGTGCTATCACGGCCAGTCATCTGGAAAGAGGGGCGGCCTGGACCTCGGTGTTGGACCCTCAGAAACGAGAGGGCTTCCGCGCTTTGGTGCCGGAGTCCGTCGATCTCAAATCAGCCGAGGATCGTCTGGTAGTGGCGTCCCGACTCGGCGCCGTTTGCGACCAACTTGCGGAGGCCGGCTACGATCCATCTTCCCCTGAACTGGGCCAACTCTTGCCCGAGGATGCCCTCCGCTGGGAAAGTTTTGGCGGACTTTACCGACAATACCTCGAGGTGCTGGCTAAGTTTTCCCTGCGTGATCTCAATGATATTCGGTTCGAGCAGGCAGAGAATCCTGCCATTTCGGCAGGGCTGCGGCGCGTGGTGGTGGCCTCCATTCCCGACCTACCCGTGGTGGTGCAGAAATACCTCGAAAGTCTCTCGGAGAATGGTGTTGCTGTGGAAGTGTTGGCTTGGAGTCCAGAGGGGCAGGCCGATCACCTTGATGACTGGGGGCGGCCTGAGCCGAACTGGTGGAGAGATCACCTGCCCCGTCTCGCGGAAGAGTCGTTGGTGGTGGAAAATGACCCTCCTTCTGAGGCTGGCATCCTCCTTGATCAAGCGGCTAAAAGTGTGGAGCAGGGCTATGCCATTTTCTCGGCAGCTCCCGAATCATCGATCGCTCTTGCGGCAGAAATTGCCCGGCGTCAGGCGGAAGCTTATCTGCCGGAGGGCCGGCCCTTAGGACAGAGCGAGGCGGCTGCTATCTTGCTCGGCTGGGAAAGCTTCCGTCGCTACGAGCGGTTGCGTGACCTGCGTTCCCTTTTGCTTCGCCCGTCTTTTCTCAGCTGGTTTGTTGCCGAAGCAGCTGATGATAAGTTTACTCCCGACCAAGCCTTGCAGGCCGGTGACTTGCTTATCGCTCAAAGTCTTTGCCGGACAGTTGGTGCCGCCCAAAGTTGGCTCGAATATGCAGGGGAGAGGGCTCAGCACAAGACCCGAGGGTTGTCCCAAAGGATTCCGATGGAGACCTTGGTGCGGACGGTTGTTTCCTTGCTGAAAAAGCCATTTTCCCCCGAAGGATTTCTCATGGAGGTTTTTGAGCAAGCGGGACCGATTGCGGCGGGTTCTCGGCCTCTTCGGGAGTTGTCCGCCGTGGCCGAATCCCTCCAGCAGTTTGCCGACTCGCCTTTGCTTTCGGGCTTAGCCCCGGAAATGCAGGAGGCGGCCCTGCAAATGGATATCGACCGCAAGCGGGTCTTCCTTCCCGCCTCGGAGGGAGTCATCGAGGTGCAGGGATGGCTCGAGGCCCCGTGGAGTGCTGCCTCGCTCAAACTTGTCGCTGGTTGCCGAGAGGGAGCCTTGCCCTCGGGTACGCCGGAGGATGCCTTTCTCCCCGACGGGGCCCGAAAAACCCTCCAGATCGCTTGTCAAGAGACTCGTTTTGCTCGAGATGCCTACCTTGTCTCCTGCCTCATTTCCGACCGACCTCGTCTTCTTTTAGCCACCAGTCGTTTTCGCTCGCAGGGGGAGCCAAACCGACCTTCGCGATTACTCTTTGGTTGTGCGGATGCCGACTTGCCCGCACGGGCCAAGCGGTTGCTCAAACCCACCCTGCCGGCCAAGCGCAGCCTAGGCCAAGCGGTGCCCTGGGTGCTCCATCTTCCGGGGGCAGGTCGGTCCGAGGTCGAGTACCTTCGAGTTACTGGGTTCAAGGGGTACCTGCAGTGCCCCCTGCGCTTCTACCTCGGAAATATCCTAGGCCTGAGTGACTTTAACCCTGAGGCGAGGGAGATTAGTGCGAGTGACTACGGCACCTTGATTCACCAGGTGCTGGAGGATTTCGGAAGCGATGCCACGGCTCGACAGCTTGTTCATCCCCGGAAAATCGCGGACTTTTTTGATGCCAAACTCGAGGAGGTGGTCCGGCGGTATTATGGTGCAGCATTTCCTCCGGTGGTCCGGGTGCAGCTGGAGTCGATGAGGGCCCGCCTCCATAGCTTCGCCTCTGAACAAGCCGAGGCCCGAGCTGAGGGCTGGGAGATCATCGCCACCGAAAAGGCGATCACCCGAACCGACGAACCCAAGCTGGGTGTCGGGCCGCTCTTTCTTACCGGCACGATGGACCGAGTCGAGGTGAACGAAAGTCAGGGCCTCCTGCGTGTTCTGGACTACAAAACTTTCGGGCAGCCTCACTCACCCGCTTCGACGCACTTGGCCAGCAAACGTCTTCGCCCGGACGTGTCTTCGGCTGCTTGCACCTACCAAGGGAAGGACATGTTTTGGAAGGATCTGCAATTGCCCCTCTATCGCTACATGGTGCCTCACATTTGGCCGGAGCACCGGGGCAAGCAAATCGAAGTGGGTTACTGCCTCCTCCCGGCAGATCCCGATGAGACAGGCATCGAGATGTTCTCTTTGGACGACTCGGAGTGGAAGTCTGCCCTGGCCTGCGCTAAGGAAGTGGCCTCCCTGATTAAGCAGGGAGTCTTTTGGCCGCCAGCGGAGAGCGTTGATTTTGACAACTTTGAAGACTGGTTTCGCTGGGGGGATCCTGCCCAAGTCGTCGGGGTAGACTCGATCAAGAGACTGGGGGGTGCCCTGTGAGCGAGAAGAACCGAAATCATCTGCCCCCACGTTTGCTCATTGTCGCCAATGCCGGTAGCGGTAAGACCTACGAGCTGGTAACGCGCTGCATTAAGCTAATTTCTCTTAAGCAGGCCCCTGAGGAAATCCTTGCCCTGACATTCACCCGCAAGGCGGCAGCAGAGTTTCTTCAGAAACTCTTCGAGAGGTTAGGGGACGCGGCCGAAAGCGATGAGAAAAGATCTACTTTGGCTGCTGATTTGGGGCTGAACAATATTCCGCGGGAGGAATGTATCCTCTGGATGCACCAACTGCTGGCCGCCTTGCCAAAATTATCCATGGGGACAATGGATCAGTTCTTTGGTCGTATTGTGAGAAGCTTTCCCTTTGAGCTGGGGATCGGTCGCGACTTCGATCTCCTTGATGATGCCGCTCAGGAGGAGAACCTTCAGCGAACCTTGGAGCATCTTTTCCAAGACGCGGCCAAGGACGATGTCGGTTTGTCTGAGCTGGTGGAACTGCTTCGACAAAATAGCCTGGCCCGTTCTCACGCCTCTGTCCTGGGCGGTCTTCAGAGTAGCGTATCGGAGATGCACTCGCAGATTGCGGGGCCGTCGAAGAATGTCCCGTGGGGCGATGCCAAGAGAATCTGGCCCCCCCCCAAATCCTGTGCCTTTCTCTCGGCTCCACCCTTGGCGGAGGCGGCGCAGGCTTTCTCGGACGAAGTGGAGCAAACCTCTGGTGGTGACCTGGCTCCCAAGCTGGAGGACTACCTTCGGGATATCGTGCTCTTCGCCAAGAGTCGTGCTCCTCGTGCCGGACTCGGAACCAAGTTGGCCAAGCTCGTGGAGTATCTCGGCAAGGAGTGGAAGTTCGTCCGCAAATACAACTCCGCTGCCTTGAGGTTTGGTAACTTTGGTTATCTCTTGGACGGCGGCGAACTCCGGCGTGTCTGCCGTGAATTACACGATGCCCTGATCGGTGCTGAATTACGCAGTCGCCTAGTCTCCTCGGCCGCCCTTTACGATTTGCTCCGCCGCTACGAGGCAATCTACCAGCAGACCATTCGTTCGACCGGCGCGCTTACCTTTGCCGACATGATGGAGATTTTGACCGGTCAATCCGGCCGACTGAAGGACGCGGTGGCCTATCGTCTAGATAGTCGCCACAAGCACTGGTTGCTCGACGAGTTTCAGGACACCAGCCGGGCCCAGTGGGGCGTGATCGAGCCTCTGGTCTCGGAGGTCCTCATGGATACAAGCGACGAAAGAACCTTCTTCTTTGTCGGTGACACCAAGCAGTCGATCTATGGCTGGCGGGGTGGGGATGATCGACTCTTTCGGGAGATTTTTAACTACTACAATCGCCACAGTCCAAAGCATATCGCGGAGGAGAAGCTCGGTCTGTCTTATCGTTCCGATCAGGCGGTTATTGAGGTGGTCAACGCTGTTTTCAATGACGTTCAAGTGTCGGCTCAGGCTTCCCCTTTCCAAATACCGCTGGCGGCGGTCGAGCGATGGAAATCGGGGTGGGTGACCCACCAGTGGAGGGAAGAGGCGGGACCGGGCTATGTGCGTTTGCACGATTTGGCGTTGGCTTCGCCCCTCGATGAGAAAGAGCTTATCGATCGTGAATTGGTTCGGTTGGTCCGTGACGAAGTGCAACCTCTCCAACGTGGGCTGAGTTGTGCGGTGCTGACTCGTTCGGGGAAGATGGCCGAGCACTATGCCAAGGTGCTGCAAAAATCTGGGATTAAGGCGATCACTGAGGGAAAATTTGCCGCCTGTAAGGCCAATCCTGAGAGTTTAGCCCTCATGGCAGCGGTGCGCTTGGTCGCCTCTCCGACCGATCGCATTGCCGAGCAATTTTTTCTCGCCTCTCCCTTCGGCTGCCTTTTAGAGGGCGCCACGGAGAAGGAGAAGTTCTCGCGGTTTCGTGCGGATGCCCTGCGCCATGCCGCGGAGTCTGGTTTTGCCGCCACCCTGGGTGGTTGGGTCGAGCGCGCCGGTTCGGCTGTTACGTCTGCACAGGTGACTGCTCTACTTGACGCAGCCGCTGAGTTTGAAGCCTCTCGCTCGGTCTCGGACGGCTGGCGCACTTTGATCAACTATCTAGAGCACTACCGCCTGCAGGAAAACGAGGCGCCGGGTGCGGTGCGGGTCATGACTATCCATCAAGCGAAGGGACTAGGTATGGATGTTGTCATTCTCCCTGAATTGGGAGGGGCGAAGAGCCTGAGCCAGTCTCGCCCAAATGGAATTTCCCTAGTGCGAGACGATGCCGGCAAGGTGCTCTGGGGCCTTAATTTTCCTCCCAGTGAAATTTGCAACGCCGATCCGGAACTGAAGACGGCGAGGGAGGGACTAAAGTCGGACCATGCCTTCAACGAGTTGTGTGTGTTTTATGTGGCTATGACCCGGGCCAAGCACGCCGTCTACTGCCTTACTGCTGAAACTAAAAAAATTAAAAATGCGGCTCGGTGGCTCATCGAAACATTTCCGGCGGGAACAGAAGCTGACCCGATCCGTCAAGTGGGGGACAAGGAGTGGTTTTCCAAGATCACCAAAGATCCTCCCGAAAATCCGAAAGTCATTTACGGCCACCGCATTGACCAAGCTACCCGTTCGGAGGTCGAGGCTATTCCCTCCTCGCATGAGGGAGAGGCTATCTCCGCTGAGTGGATCCTTGAGGGCGGGGCCGCTCGGTATCTTGGCACCGAGGTGCACCAGATGTTGGCCCAAGTCGAGTGGCTGGGTGATCTTCCGGATTTTGGCCAATCGAGCACGGGCGCAATTAGTTTGGTTGAGGCATTTCTCGATAGCCCGAGAGCGGATGTTTTGAGGAAACCTGACGGTCTTGTTCTGCTTTGGCGGGAGAGGGCTTTCGATGTGGAGGTCGATGGCCTTCCTCTTAGCGGTGTCTTCGACCGTGTTCATGTTCTGCTGGACGGAGCGGGCACTCCCACTGCGGCCCACATCTACGACTTTAAAACTGACAAAGGCTCGGTCGATTTGAATGAGAAATACCAAGATCAGCTGGCGGCCTACACTAAGGCTGCCGCTATTTTGCTTGGCCTAGATACAGGCAAGGTCTCGGCCGTAGCCATGGGAGTAAGGGTTGCTCAATAAGTTGGTCTCCTCCTAATCGAGGGTGACTAACTGGTGCTGTGGGGTTTTTCGGCTAATTAAATCTCACATTAGGAACTTCTTGTGTTAACCTCCTCAGTCCATTGCTCTCCTAGGCCTGCAAATAAGTGCAGTGCCGCTACATT
Organism: uncultured Chthoniobacterales bacterium; assembly: GCA_964195055.1. Lineage (GTDB taxonomy): Bacteria > Verrucomicrobiota > Verrucomicrobiia > Chthoniobacterales > JACTMZ01 > JACTMZ01. The sequence goes on from CAXMPH010000017.1 coordinate 8,862, forward strand.
CCATAACCACTGTCCATGATTAAACGATACCAGATTCAATTCCCGCCCGAGCAAGAACACGAACTCTCTCAGTCAGAAGCCTATTTTTCGGTCATCGAGGACGGCAAGCCCATCAAACTACGTTTTCATGATTATTCTGAAATTTTTGCGAGGCCGGGCCTCTACGAGCAATTGTTCTATGATCGTTTGAAATGCACCTCACCGCAAAAAGTGGCTGAGCTTTTGCACCGGAGTCTAGCCTCTGAATTGGAAAGCTGCAGCGAGCTTCGTATCATCGACCTTGGGGCAGGCAATGGGATGATGGCGGAACGACTGCGTGGTACCGGGGTGTCCCGAATCGTCGGGGCCGATATTATTCCTGAGGCCCGCGATGCCGCTTTCCGAGACCGTCCTTTTGTCTACGACGATTACGTTGTGGCTGATTTCACCAAATTGTCCGGCGAAGAAAAAAATGACCTGAAAGACTGGAATTTCGATTGCCTCACTTCCGTGGCCGCTCTCGGGTTCGGTGATATTCCTCCCGCGGCTTTCTTCGAAGCCCTCCAATTGGTCGCGACCAAAGGTTGGGTTGCTTTCAACATCAAGGAGACATTCCTCGATCACTCAGATGACACCGGATTTTCCCGCTTCGTCCGCGAACTAATCTTCTCCGAGTACCTTCGTATTTACCAACTCGAGCGCTACACCCACCGTTACTCGATGGAGGGAGTTCCTTTGAAGTATTACGCTCTCATCGGTCGCGTCGAGGCAGAGATTCCGCATGATTTCCTCAAGAAAATGAATCTGGATTAGTTTCTCTCGAGGTAACGATGGAAGAAGGCGACAGGTCACATCGACTTCGCCGGTGGGTCAGCCTGCTGGCTCTCATCGTGGCGGGTGAGACGATATTCTTCCTGCCCTTTGTCCTCGCCCGGATATTTAGGCCGACTCTCCTTGAGGTTTTCGGCCTGACCAATTTCGAATTGGGCACGGCCTTTTCCCTCTATGGCATTGTTGCCATGGTGGCCTACTTGCCGGGTGGGCCGGTGGCTGATGCCTTCACTCCTCGTAAGCTTCTCGCTACCGCCTTGGTCACCACCGCTGCGGGTGGCCTTCTTCTTGCCGCTATCCCTTCACTCTTCTCCCTCAAGTTCCTCTATGCTTATTGGGGATTTACCACCATCGCGCTCTTCTGGGCCGCCCTGATGAAGGCGACTCGGGAGTGGGGAGGTGAGATGAAGCAGGGCGCCGCCTTTGGTCTGCTCGATGGCGGGAGAGGCCTGCTTACGGCGGTGACTGGCTCCATCATGGTAGTGATCTATGCCTCGCTCATTCCCGAGGATGTCGCATCGGCAACTCTTCCTCAAAGAACCCGAGCCTTGCAACAGATCATTTTCATCCTTGTCGGTATGACCGGCCTAGCTGCCATTTTTGTCTGGTTCGCCTTGCCTACGAGTAAGAACGGCCAACCATCCAAACTGGCAGACTTTAATTTTCGCGGGGTTGTGCACGTTTTCAAAATGCCCACGGTCTGGCTTCAGGCTTTCATCATCATCTGCGCCTATGTCGGTTTTAAGGCCACCGATGACTTCTCCCTCTATGCTAGTGACGTGCTCAAACTCAATGAGGTTGAGTCCGCCCAAGCCGGTACCGTTTCGCTGTGGGTGCGGCCCATTGCCGCGATTGGGGCGGGCTACCTAGCCGATCGATCGAGTGCGGGATGGATGACGGTGGTGAGTTTTGCCCTGCTGGCGGTGGGGAGCCTGATTTTGGGATGTGACCTTATTCAATCGGGAATGCTTGGGGTGTTTCTGCTCACTATTATCTGTGCCAGCTTGGGTATCTTCGCTCTGCGTGGGCTTTATTATGCGATCATGAAAGAGGGCAAAGTGCCTCTGGCCTTTACCGGAAGCGCGGTCGGACTCGTCTCCGTCGTGGGTTACACGCCCGATATTTTCATGGGCCCATTGATGGGACACCTTTTGGATAGCTCCCCAGGGCCTCTTGGTCATCAGCAGGTCTTCCTGGTTGTCTTCGGTTTTGCTCTGGCCGGCTTGGCCGGGAGTATCCTCTTTCGCTATCTGGCCCGGGAGAAATCCTCTGCCTCCTCGGCCAATCTATCGATCTGATCGGATTTTCTTTCCTTTCGCCTTGCCCAAGCTTTTTGGTTGCCAACTTGCCTGAAAGGTTATGGCGGTTAGGGGCCTAGGGGTTCTTTCTCTGGTTTCCCTCTGCCTTGTTCAAGGTGGGCGGGCTCCTATGCTTTATTTGCCAAGCTTATATATCCGTCCTAACTTGATTATCTGTTTCGTTTAAAGATGTTTTATTTTCCAAACACCCTCTCCGGCGGAAGAATCCGTAATCTCGTGGTTATGGGATTTTTTTTGATCGGTTGGGGAACACTGGGGAGCAGTACCGTCGGTGCCTCGGCACCCAATATGATTTTAATCATGGCCGACGACATGAGTTGGCGCGATTGCAGTCCTTTTTATGGCCAGCCCGGTGGCCATCCCCTAGCGGGAGAGGAGGGGGCGATGCCTCCAGGGCTGACCCCAAATATGAGAACGCTGGCCGCCCAAGGCATGCGCTTCGATGCCTGCTTCAACGCCACCGCCATGTGTGCTCCGACAAGGCAGCAGCTGTTTACGGGAAAGTACCCGGTGCGTAGTGGAGCTTACCCCAATCACGGAGAGGTCAAGCCAGAGACCAAGAGCATCGTCCATCACTTGCGCCATGCCGGTTATCGGGTTGGTCTCATGGGCAAGCGCCATATTGGTCCCCTTGTTTGGTCCAATGCTCAGCCGAGTTCGAGCGAGGGGCCTTTCCCCTTTGAGTTCATCGGCAGTGGAACAGATACGGAGAATTTAGATAATATCGCGGCGGTGGAGGCCTTCATGGACCGGAATCCTGATCAGCCGTTCTGCCTCATTATCACTTCCAATAATCCCCACGGGCCATGGGATCATGGGGATTTCGTGGCTGACAACACGACTTTGCCCGTGCCGGCCGATTGCGTCGACACCGCTCAGTTTCGGGCCAGCTACAACAAGTATCTTGGCGAGGTGGTGGCTTTTGATGCCGAGGTCGGTTACTGGATGGGCAAAGCTAGCCGGCTGGCAGACCCTCATAATCTGATCTTCATCTGCTTGACCGAACACGGGGCATCCTTCCCTGGGGCTAAGTTCAATTGTTATGAACAGGGCTTGCGCACGGGGTGCATCATCAGCTGGCCGGATCAGATCCTTGGGGGAACTGCTACGGATGCCATGGTGGAGCTGGTTGATTTCGTGCCAACCTTGATTGAGGCAGCAGGTGGCACTATCCCAAGCGGTCTGGACCGACTCGATGGGCTGAGTTTTCTGTCCGTCTTGGGTGATCCCACCCGGTCGCATAAGCAGTACGTCTACGGCGTTCAAACCACCCGCGGAGTGGCTTCGCAGGAAATCTTAGACGCTTTGGATGGTCCGGGCGAGCAGCCGGGTTATGCCATGCGTTCGGTGCGTGATACCCGCTACAAATTGATCTGGAACCTCCAAGCCAGAGAAGGCTTCGGTCCGGCCTCTGGCGCTTTATTGGGCTGGAGGAACTGGGCCGTTGATTCTGATGCCACCGAAGAAGCTCGCGGGCAGGCGCAATTGATGGTCGGTCGTGTGGATGCTCGTGCGGAATTTCAGTTCTACGACTTGCAGGCGGATCCTTTTGAGTTACACAACCTTGCCAACGAGGCCGAGTATGGCGAACGTATTGAGGAGATGCTGGGGACCTTGAAGGCTTGGATGACTGGTCAAGGCGATCGAGGTGTCCTGACGGAATGGGCGGCAGACTGGAACAACTTTCCCATTGAGGATAGGGCGCACCCCTTTGACGCCTGGGCCGGCCAGCATCCTTTCGTCTGGTCCAAGGAGGGTTGGCCTGCCGCGGATCCTGACGGTGACCGCCGTGATAATCGGACGGAGTGGCTGGCGGGGACAAATCCCTTATCTGCTGATCAGGGCTATGGCCAGTCCCTCCATGGCATTGCGCTCACTCTTGGAGAATCCTCACGAGCCGTGGATCTGTCCGTGACCCGCCCCCGCCACTATCAAGGCCTCGGGGTTTCCTATGTGGTGGAGTCAAGTCAAAGCCTCGATTCGCCGTTGTGGCAGGCGGTGACTTTTAGGGAGGTTGCCTCGGCCCAACCTCTGGCGGATGGCTTCGGGGAATCTGCCTCTTTCCGAGTGGATGAGGAGGTAGCCACATCGGCCTCCTTTTACCGGCTGACCGAAGAAGCTTTGGCTGATTACACCATCCCAAGTCCACTCTTTGCCGGTGAGGCCACTAGCGCCAACTTGGCTAACTTTGGCAGCGGTGGACTAGGTTTGGATAATACCAGACTGACCATCACGGTCCAAGCGATGCTCCCG
>CAXMPH010000018.1:0-4660 GCA_964195055.1 uncultured Chthoniobacterales bacterium
TCACCGGCCATGGCAAGGCTGGGCTGGGAACAGCCTATCGGCGCGGCTTCGAGTGGGCGCTGACCAAAAAATATGATGCGGTCGTAGAGATGGACGCCGATCTCTCGCACGACCCAGCCGATATTCCTCAGCTGCTGCAATCTCTCGACTCGGGGGCGCACCTCGCGGTGGGTTCGCGTTATCTTGGAGGAATCTCCGTACTCAACTGGCCCCAGAGCCGTTTGTTGATCAGTACTTTTGGAGGATTCTACGTACGAACTCTAACCGCCTTACCAGTGGATTCAAAGCCATCCGCTCAGAGGTGCTGCAACATCTCGACTGGGCTCAGGTTCAGGCCGAGGGCTATGCCTTTCAGATTGAGCTGCACCACACCGCATGGAAGCAAGGTTATCGAATCAGGGAAGTGCCCATCATTTTTACCGAGCGAAGCGAAGGTGACTCGAAAATGTCGATGGCGATATCCTTCGAGGCGGCTTGGCGGGTGCTCCGTCTCGCCCTTAACAGTTAGCTTTGTCACCTCAACTATCCATTGCGAACTGTGCTAGTTGACTTCCTTTTCCATCTGAGATTGAGACGAGACTTGGTTGCGTATATAAATTCGATTTTATGAATATTCTCGTGACCGGCGGGGCCGGCTTCATTGGGGGCAATTTTGTCCGTCTTGCCCTCCAGAGTACCGATTGGAGGGTAGCCAAGCTGGTCAACTTGGATCTGCTGACCTATGCGGGGTGCCGCCACTCCTTGGATGATCTTGAGAGTGATCCCCGTCATATTTTTGTGGAAGGGGATATCGGTGATTCTGAGTTGTTGGGACGCTTGCTGCGGGAGCATCAGATTGAGGCGGTGCTTAATTTTGCGGCGGAGTCTCACGTCGACCGGTCGATCGACTCACCGGAACCCTTCATCACCACCAACGTTTTGGGAACGCAGCGGCTGGTCGATGCCACTCGTAGGTATTGGAATGATCTGGAGGAACCACGCCAGAGCGTCTTTCGTCTCCTTCATGTCTCAACTGATGAGGTTTATGGGACGCTGCAGTCTGGAGATCCTGCCTTTACGGAAGAGACCCCCTACGCTCCCAACAGCCCTTACGCGGCCAGCAAAGCGGCCTCTGACTTTCTTCTGCGAGCAGCCTTTCATACCCACAAATTACCGGTGCTGACGACTAACTGTTCCAATAACTATGGGCCGTACCAATTCCCTGAAAAATTAATTCCCCTCATTATCGGCAACGCCATGGAAGGGAAGCCTCTTCCGATTTATGGTGCGGGGAAAAATGTCCGTGACTGGTTATTTGTCGAGGACCACTGCCGGGCGATTTGGAGTGTCCTGCAAGGGGGACGGCTCGGTCAGACCTACAATATCGGTGGGGCCGCGGAGATGAGGAACATCGATGTGGTAGACACCATCTGTCTCCTGCTTGATCAGCTCCGGCCCGATCCATCCGGACCCCATGGCCGACTCAAGACATTTGTCACCGACCGGCCGGGCCATGACCTCCGCTACGCCATTGATTTTTCCAAAATTTCCCGTGAGCTGGGTTGGTATCCTCTGCAGTCGTTTGCCGGCGGGCTTCGGCGTACAGTGGAGTGGTATTTGGCCAATCAAAGGTGGTGTCGTTCGGTTGAGGCCGGTGGTTTCGAGCGAGATCGGCTGGGATTGTCCCCATAATTTTTTAATTCATCAGCGCCCTCATTTGGTGGCACCCTTCCATGCCCATTTACGAATATTACTCAGCAGACACTCATAAGATTTATAGCTTTTATGCCCGTCGCGTCCTCGGGGTGGAAAGAGTGCCCCATTGCCCCGATGGCGAGGAGAAGCTCATGGTTCGTCTTTTATCCCCTTTTGCCATTACGGGAGGCGCCCAAGAGACCGTGACCGAGGAAGGTGACGCCGGTTCCGCCTGCGATCCCCGGCAGGAAGCAGAGATGATGAGGCTGGCGGGTGAGATGTCGGGGATGGATGAGGCCAACCCAGACCCGCGGCAATTGGGACGATTGATGCGTCAGATGATGGGGGTCACTGGGGAAAAGATGCCCGAAGCCATGGCGGAAATGTTGGCTCGGATGGAGCAGGGCGAAGATCCGGAGAAACTAGAGGAGGAATACGGAGATGCCCTTGATGTGGAAACGATGGAAGATGGGGGAGATGGCACAAAAGAAAACCGGGGAGTCCGGCGTCGGCGGTTGCCTCCCCGCCGTGATCCGGCACTCTACGAAATGTCTGACTACCTTTAATTTATGAACCACCAACGTAAAGGAATCGTTCTCGCTGGCGGCAGTGGCACCCGTTTGTATCCGTGTACTTCGTCTATCTCGAAGCAGCTGCTCCCGGTTTTTGACAAGCCGATGATTTATTATCCGCTCTCCGTTCTCATGCTCGGAGGAATGCGGGAGATACTGGTTATTTCCACCCCGAGAGATTTGCCGCGATTTAAGGAATTATTGGGCGATGGCTCGGCCTTCGGAGTGGAGCTGACCTACGCGGAGCAGTCGCGCCCGGAGGGGCTACCTCAGGCTTATACCCTCGCGGAGGATTTTTTGAGTGGGGCCTCTTCTTGCCTGGTTCTGGGGGATAACCTTTTTTATGGATCGCGTTTGGTTGAGGTGATCAATAAGGCGGCTAGATCGCAGGCTGGTACCTTGTTTGCCTATCGGGTGGCTGATGTTAGGGCCTACGGTGTGATTGAGTTGGATGAAGAGGGCAAGGTGCTCTCTTTGGAGGAGAAGCCGCCTCATCCGCGATCTGGCTACGCCGTTCCCGGAATTTATTTTTTCGATGGTCGGGCCCCGCAATTGGCGGCTTCGCTTAAACCGTCGTCCCGGGGGGAGACAGAAATTTTGGACTTGGCCCGATGTTATTTAGAGGAGGACTTACTCCGAGCTGAAAAATTTGGGCGGGGGACCGCCTGGCTGGATACCGGTACGGCCGAGTCCTTGCTCGAGGCCTCCTCGTTTGTCCATGCCGTCCAATCCCGCCAGGGGTTGATGATCGCTTGTCTTGAGGAGATCGCCCTTGAGCAAGGCTGGCTGACCAAGGAGCAACTGCGGGAGAAGGCGAAAACGCTTGGGAAATCGAGTTACGGAGATTACGTGCGTCGGCTGGTTCAATAATGCACGCTTGTCATCAGGGCATGACCCGCTGCAATCTGGTCGGTTCATGATTCTTGATACGCACACCAATCTTCCTCAATACGCCCCCCTTTTCACTGGGCTGGATCCCGCACCAGTTTTCGACTGGTTGGCCAACTCCCGAGAAATTGAACCCGGAACCAAAGTAGAATTTTACGGTGACAAGGTTTTTGCCCGAGTCCTTCGCCCGGAGACAGGAGGTCGAGAAGACTTCCGCTGGGAGGCCCACCGCGAGTACATCGACCTTCAGTACATTCTTGGTGGGGGTGAGGTCATCGAATGGACCCCGGCGGAAAGTCTGGTGGCGGAGGGCGCTTACGAGGTGGCTACCGATTTCCAGTACTACGCCCCCGCTTCAGCCGATGCTTTGCTCACCATGCATGATGGTCTTTTCACCTTTCTTTTTCCCCAGGATGGGCACAAGCCCCTCGTTTCCGATGGGAAGAATAAAGAGGTTCATAAGGTGGTCGTAAAAATCCACCGATCGATGTTGTCGCTCTAAACAGAAGTTCTCTTTTTCACGTCCGATCCTTCTTGAGGCCGGGGGGCTTTCAGTGAATGCGCCCCAGTTTTTCTTTAATCAAAAACCAGAAAAAGATAGACGCCAAAGAGGACGAAGTGGATGGCTCCGTGGAGCATATTCGTGCGTCCCTGCCCGAAGGTGAGCATGGATAGAGCGAGGACGACCACCAGCAGAGTGACCTCTGCCATATCTAGTCCGAGGATGACATCCTGTCCGGTGAACAGCCCAATGAGGAGGGCTGCTGGGATGGTTAAGCCAATGGTTGCAAGAACCGATCCAAGGAGGAGATTGACTGAACGCTGAAGCTGGTTGCGACCAGCCGACTGCACCGCGGTCAGTCCCTCCGGAGCGAGGATGAGAGCGGCGACAATGAGACCACCCAAGGCTACGGGAAGGCCGGCTTTGTCTGTACCAAAATCGAGAATAGCAGCTAATCTTTTAGCGAGAATTACCACCGGAACGATATAGGCCAAGAGGAGGAGGACATGCCACCAAGTTGAGTGCGGGGAAGCGTGCTGGTGAGCGTCATTACCGGTTGGGGCGTCTTGATCGTGGACGAAAAATTTTCGGTGACTCGTGGTTTGGAAAACCAAGAAGACGGCGTAGACCGAGGCGGAGAGAATGGTCAACCCGATGGCTTGGCCATTGGAGAAGCCCTTAAATGGGCCCGACTTGGTGAACTCTGGTAAGATGAGCCCGATACAAGCCAAGGGGAGAATCATGGCTAGGTAGGAACTGGCACCCTTGAGGTTGAATGATTGCTCGTGAAATTTGATGCCACCCACCAAGAGGCAGATTCCTACCAGTCCGGTCAGAACGATCATGACAACCGAGTACATGGTGTCTCGGGCTAAGGCCGGTTGATCTCCCTGAAGCATGAGAGCTGCAATCATGAGGACTTCCAGAGAAATGACGGAAAAAGTCAAAATCATGGTGCCGTAGGGTTCCCCGTACCGTTCGGCTAGAACATCGGCATGGCGGACGACAGCAAAGGCCGCAAAAA
>CAXMPH010000018.1:4670-11959 GCA_964195055.1 uncultured Chthoniobacterales bacterium
TAGGGGCACCGAGGGAGACGGGCCACTGAAATCTGGAGCGGCAAACATCCAGATGAGAGCAGATCCCCAGACGGCAGCGAGAGACCATTCTGAACGAATCGTTTTGAGCATGGCACGATAGTGAACATGAAGGAGAGAGGATGCGGAAGAATATTACCTCAGGGGTCTTCCTCGTTGTCCTCCATGGCCGCTCGGGGCAGTGATTAGTGAATAGGCCTTCACCTCAGGGCATTTTTGTCTGAACCTAAGAAGGATTATGTGGCAGGTATTTCAAGAGTGCTTACTTTTTCTCCATCAGGAGAAAAAATGGTGGCTCATTCCTCTCATAGCCATCCTCCTTCTCATGGCTGCGGTCATCATGTTTGCCAGTGGGTCTGTCTTGGCCCCGCTGATGTATCCCCTGATGTAGGAGCTTGCATGCGTCATATTCTTGGGATCTCTGCTTACTACCATGACTCGGCGGCTGCTTTGCTCACCGATGGAAAGATCGTTGCCGCGGCCCAAGAGGAGCGATTCAGCCGAAAAAAAAACGATGAGCGCTTTCCCCGTCATGCTGTCGATTTTTGCCTAGAAAGAGGAAATCTTGGTCAGGACGATCTCGATGCGGTTGTCTTTTACGACAAGCCCATCATCAAATTCACTCGGATTTTGGAGTCCTACCTTGCCGTAGCCCCGAAGGGGTGGCTGACTTTTCCTCGAGTTCTTCCCTCATGGCTTGGACAAAAACTCAATCTCCGTGCCACCATCCGCCACGAAATGCCGCAACTGGGAAGTCGTGCCCCTATTCTTTTTACGGAACATCATCAGTCGCACGCGGCCAGCGCTTTTTTCCCGTCCCCTTTTGAGCAGGCGGCCATTCTCACGGTCGACGGGGTGGGAGAGTGGGCCACCACTACGATCAGCCGCGGGGAAGGAGCTGATCTCGAAATGCTCCAAGAAATGAATTTTCCTCACTCCTTGGGATTACTTTATTCCGCCTTCACCTCCTACTGCGGTTTCCAGATTAATTCTGGTGAGTACAAGTTGATGGGCCTCGCTCCCTACGGAGAGCCAAAATACGTTGCCCTCATTCTTGAGCACTTGGTGGAGGTGAAGGCGGACGGGTCTCTCCGCCTCAACCTCGATTACTTTGGCTTTGTTGGTGGATTGAGAATGACCAACGCCAAGTTTGACCGTTTGCTCGGTGGCCCAAGGCGCCAGCCGGATGCCCCCTTGGAAGAGCGGTACATTGATATCGCACGGTCGATTCAGGTGGTGACGGAAGACATCATGCTGCGTCTGGCCCGCCATGCCCGTGACCTGACGGGTCAGTCCAATCTTTGTCTCGCGGGAGGGGTAGCCCTTAATTGTGTGGCCAATGGCAAAATACTCCGGGAAAAAATCTTCGAGCGGATCTGGATTCAGCCGGCCGCGGGAGATTGTGGAGGAGCCTTGGGTGCCGCCTTGGCGGTTTGGCATATGGGTGAGGGAGCATCGCCAGCACGGGTGCTGGAGGAGCCTGATTCCATGGGAGGATCTCTCCTTGGCCCCGAGTTCTCCGATGCGGAAATCGAACGGGTCCTCAGGAGCCATCAGGCGGTTTTTCGTCGGCTTGAGGGGGTGCAGCTCCTCGATGAAATTGCCTCTCTGATCGACCACCAGAATATTGTCGGTCGCTTTGCTGGACGAATGGAATTTGGTCCTAGGGCTCTAGGTAACCGCTCGATTTTGGGAGATCCTCGCTCTCCCATGATGCAATCCGTCCTCAATTTGAAAGTGAAGTTCCGTGAATCTTTTCGGCCTTTCGCTCCTGCCGTTTTGCTGGAGCGAGCTGCTGAGTTTTTTGATTTGGAGGAGGCCTCTCCCTACATGCTCATCGTGGCTCCCCTTCGCCCCCACCTCAGGGTAGAGGTGGATGGAAAGGTGGAGGGACTGGACCGAATCAAGCAGGTCCGCTCCCAGCTTCCCGCCATCACCCATGTTGACTACACCGCCCGGGTGCAGACGGTCGCGGTCGACCAGAATCCAGAATTTTATGCTCTGCTTAAGCGGTTTGAGGCGCGTACTGGATGCCCTATTTTGATGAACACCTCCTTCAACGTCCGAGGTGAGCCGGTGGTCTGCACTCCCGATGATGCCTACCGCTGCTTTGTTAACACGGAAATGGATTATCTGGCTATCGGCCATTACCTCTTGCAGCGCACCGAGCAGCCCAGCCAGCCGATCAAGCCCTGCTTTTCTCCTGTTCCCGACTAGTCCCATGCTCCGCCTCCAAGAAAAACCGAGTGAGTGGATCAAATTCACCGCCGTCATGGGGATCGCCTGCAATATGGTGGTGGCGCTGCTTTGGTGGCGGGGGGGTCTTTCCTTTTCCTCGCTGATGATGACGGCGTTTGTCGCTTTGGTGGTCGTGCTGACCTCTATGGCTCGGCCTTTTTGGTTCCGAGCTTTCTACCGTGGGGGGATGACGGTGAGCTTCTCTTTCGGCCAAGCTATTGGTCGCATCCTTCTTTTTCTTCTTTTTGCTATCTTGGTCATCCCCTTGGGATTGATCCTTCGCCTTTGTCGCAAGGATCTGCTCCAGCTTAAGCCGCTTCCTCAAGGCGAGACCTACTGGCGCACCGCTCGAAATAACCGCAATTTCGAGCGGATGTTTTAAGGCTGCCTTGGCCCGGTCGGTGGCCTCTGCCGGCGTTGCTCAATCGCAAGCAGCGTAGCTTGGGCTGGGGTCAAGTCGGGCTCGAGCTGGAGAGCTTGCCTGAGACTTTGCTCCGCCCTTTCCAGTTGATCGTCTTGGGCCAGCAGCGCCCCCAAGTAGTAATGAGTCCAGGCCACCTCGGGCAAGAGTTGGAGGAATGCTTCCGCTTGAGAAATGGATGCGGCTTTGTCTCCGGTGCCATCGAGGAATTGAGCGTAGTTGCCCACGCGGAGGGTGTTATCCGGCTCTCGTACGAGGGCCTCGGCGTAAAGGGTCCGATCGGCCGAGGCCGTCGAGCCAGTGATTCCGGAATGAATCAGAGTGATCTGATCCCGGATGAACCCAAGGTTTTCCATATGGCTTGATTGGGAGCTGAAGGGTGGCTTCTCCATCCGGCCAGCCATCTCATGCCAAAGCCTCAATTTATCCCATGTCGTCAGGGCCAAGGCTTCGTCGCAGGCCTGCTTGCCCAACCATGGCGTGGTTTCTCGGAGTAAAGCAGGAGGAAGCACTCCCGCGATGGCGTCGGCTACTAGTTTGGCCAATCGATAATTCCCTTGGGGGGTTAGGTGGACGTGTTCGTAGAACAGCTCCTGGCCGGAGATGCCTTGAGGTTGAGCTTCCGTCAGTAGTTGGGCTGCATCAAGCCCGGTAACAAAGTCGCTCTGCTCTTCCGCGATTATCCTTAGAATGTCGTTGATCCGTCCGCTTGCCCGAACCGAGAGGGTATCGTAGTCCCTCGCTTTCTTGAGTGACTCAATCGCCGCGGGACCATTCCCAAGAGCGAGCTGACACCGTCCTATGCGGAACTGTAACTCGGCAAACTCTGGATCAAGGGCGGCCGCCGCCTCGTACTGCTCTAGAGCCGCGGTAACTTGCCCGGCCCTTTCTCGTTGCTTTCCCTCGGTGAAGGCGGACGTCCATGGGATTTCTGCCGCCGAGGTCAGGCCCTCTCCATGGCTGGAGGCAAAGGGAGCACAGTTGCGGAGGTTGCTCCCGACGGTGCTGAGGATAACCGGGATTTCAGAGGTGCGGGCGATCGATAGAATGTCTCGCAAATTGGTCTGAAAATTGTGGTAAACCGCCTCTCGCTCCGGAGCATCATGCTTCAGTTGGTTTTCCGTAAATAAATTGAGCCCCGTCCATTGCTCGGCTGCTTCGCTACCGCTGGCTCTCCTCGAAAAAACACTCTGCATCAGTTGCCCCAAGCGGGTGGATTTGAGGAACAGCCCCATGCGAATGAGAGGAAGGGGAATGGCTTTGCTGGTGAAGACTGTCCCCGCACCAAAGGGACCTACCATTTCGTTGTTGCCTAGATAGATGATCCACATGTCGCCCTCAAGCTGGGCGCATTCTCGCGCAATGGGGAGGACGGCATGGGAGTTGATGGCGGTTATCCCAGTATTGATTATTTCGAAGGTGGTTGAGGGGTAGCGAGCGGCCAACATCTCCTTGAGGTAACTGCCGAAGCTGTAGCTTGGATCGGGATCACCGAGGGCGGCGGAGGCTCCAAAAATGAAGATGCGGTAAGTCCCGAGGGGTTTTGAGGAGGGGAATCGGTAAAGAACAGGAGTCCGAGCCAGCTTGGAGGGGAAGAAGCGATGACCAAATTTGTTGTTGGGAATGAGGTAGTCCTCTCCCTCAATCGAATGCTCGAGGAAAAAGCTGGTGGGATAACCATAACCGGAGACCCGTAAAAATATTTCCGCGGTGCCAAGGATGAGGACAGGCACGACAAGCATAAGCAGCAGACGGAAAAACCAGCGCTGGCGGTTGGACACTTTCCGCGCACGCTTTCCAGATTTTGCATGGGACCTAGGGGAGTGAGTCATCGCGGTCGAGAGAAGGAAAAATTCTTCCCCAGTTTCCTTGATCCGAACTCGGTGTCAATCGCCAGATCCCCGAGCTTAGAAGAGTGATCAACTTCGCCGAAAAAGTGGAGATGCTGGCTCTTGGGAGGGTCTGCTCACTGGCTAAATAAAAAGCCTCCGCTCAACCTGATGGGGCCGTCTCCCATTCCTCGTCGTTGCGTCGGCCCTAGAGCCTCAAAATGCGGGCTTTGACGATGTCCCCGTACTCCATCAATTCGTCCATGACCTTGTCGTCTGGGGCCGAGTCGAGGTTGAGTAAGGTCAAGGCGGTGCCGCCCGCTTGATCGCGTCCCAAGGACATGCTGGCAATGTTGACGCTGTGCTTGCCCAAGAGACTTCCGATGTGGCCGACAATGCCGGGACGATCCCTGTTCTCGAGGAGAAGGAGAACACCTTCCATTTGGGCTTCGATGTGGCGTCCGTTGACCACCACCACGCGAGGCTTCTGCCCGAAAAATGTTCCGGCGGCTGAAGAAGTTTGGTCAGAATCCTCTGCCGTGACCGTGATAAGGTCGGTGAATTCTCCGCCGTCGCTGACCCGTGACTCGATCACCTGCAATCCGAGGTTTTCTGCCAGACTGGGGGCGTTGATCCCGTTGACATCGGTGCCATGGATGTGGGTGAGGAATCCCTTGAGGACAGAGCGGGTGATCGGGGTTGTCTCCATCTCTCGGGCCTTGCCACTGTAGGTGACATGGAGGGTTCCACAGCGTTTGGGGGCGAGTTGGGCGACAAATCGCCCAAGGCTTTCTCCCAGTTCCATGTGGGGTCCCAGCACCGCCAGTGTCTTGGCATCGACGCTGGGGGCGTTTACCGCATTGTTGATGGTTCCGTCGAGGACGGCCGCTCGGATGGCGAGGGCTATTTCGATCCCGACGCTTTCTTGGGCCTCCGCCGTGGAGGCGCCAAGATGAGGAGTGAAAACAATATGAGGGGCGTGGCGTAGGGGATTTTCTGCTACCGGAGGCTCTTGCTCAAAAACATCGATCGCTGCTCCAGCTACTTGACCGGAGGTAAGGGCGGCCGCGAGGGCGGTTTCGTCGATGAGGCCGCCACGAGCACAATTGATAACCCGAGCACCTTTTTTAAGGAGGGCAAGGCGGCGAGCATCGAGCATGTGTCGGGTCTCGTCGGTTAGAGGCATGTGCATGGTGACGAAGTCCGCCTTGGGCAGGGCTTCATCGAGGTTTTCAACCAGTTCAACTTGGAGGGTGCGTGCCCGCGCCTCGGAGAGGTAGGGATCGTAAGCGACCACGTGCATGCCAAAGGCGATGGCGCGCTTGGCTACTTCGGTGCCGATGCGCCCCATCCCAAGAATGGCTAGAGTTTTCCCATTGAGTTCGACGCCTTGGAAGAGCTTGCGCTCCCATTTACCCGATTTGACGCTGGCATCGGCTTGGGGAATCTTGCGGGCGACCGAGACCAGAAGGGAAAATGCGTGCTCAGCCGTCGACACCGTGTTGCCTCCGGGGGTATTCATCACCACGATTCCGCGCTGGGTCGCGGCTTCGACGTCCACATTGTCCACGCCCACGCCAGCCCGACCAATTGCCTTGAGCTTGGTCGCTGCCGCAATGATGTCTGACCCCACCTTGGTCTGGCTGCGGACGACCAAGGCGGAATACTGGGGGATAATTTTCAGAAGTTCCTCTTGGGACAGGCCTGTCTGGAAGGTGACATCGAGTTGGCCTCCTTCAGCCAGGGCATCGACGCCTAGTTGCGAGATCGGGTCAGAAACGAGAACTTTGGGCTTGGACATGGAATGAAAGAAATTAGCCGAGGCCGCCCCTGCCGTCACGTGATTTTAAGGAAGATCCGCCCAAAAGCGGCTCAGAGGGGGAGGGTCTCGTATTCCGAGCAGAGGTAGATAAAGAGCGATTCGCCTGAGGGAGCAGCAATTTTTGCCAAAAGACGATGACCGGCAAAGGCCGCCGTGATGGCTTGGGGAAGTTGCTCGGTTCTTTCGGTGGTAAGGTAGAGCGCCGAGCGTAGAATAAAGGGATTGATCCCCATCTCTTCGGTGTAAGGGTCGGGTAGTGCCTCGGGGTCGTTTTCAGGAGCCTCAACAATTTGGTCGTAACGAGGCCAGAGGGCGTACTGGCTCTGGGCGAAAGGTGATTCGACGACGTAGACGGGGGGGTGACCTACTGGAACAAACGAGGTTTCCTTGAGGTGTAGGCCAATCGCTGAGGCCAGTCGGGCGTTTTCGGCAATGAGAAAAACAGGGGCATCCGCATTGATCGTTTGCTTCTGCCGTAGGTTGGAAATCTCGGCGGCCACGGCGGGGGTAACCAAGGGGATCAGCTTGGGCTGGAGGGCTAGCTCTGCTCCCGACCAAACTGCGGCACTCAGCATGACAAGGGAAAGAAGGTGCGGTTGGCTCGAAAGAGGAATCCATGCCAGGGCGGGGACGAGAAGTGCCGTGGTAAGGAGGGCGGCTGCGGGAGAGCTCTCTCCACGCAGGAGCAGATAAGTGGTAATAAGGAGAAAGGAGAGACTGGGGATGATAAGGAATTTGATTTTTGGAGAGCTCCCAATTTGGCGTAGGGCAAAAAAGATAGCAGCCCCCAGAAGAGGTAGGACGAGGGGGGAGACGGCCATGGTGGAGTCCCAGATCCCGTAGGGCAGGTGAGCCCAATCGAAAGTGATCGCCGTCTGGAAAGTCCCCCCGATGAAATGAACCCAGCCATGGTTAGCGTTCCAAGCGAGGAGCAATCCCCCGAGAGCAAGAGAAGGAATGA
>CAXMPH010000019.1:0-2701 GCA_964195055.1 uncultured Chthoniobacterales bacterium
TGCCTCAACCCCCGACCTAACTCTTTTGCGGAAAAGGTAGCTGCGGCAGCTTAGCTTTCCTCGTTTTCCGATCCTTTCAAGGGTGGATCTTGCCTTGAATTGAGCATCCTCGATCATCAATTGACAATATCCCATGCCGGCATCATTCTTTAACTCAGGTGCCAACCTTGAGGGGGTCGCGAGAAATCGGGACCCCCTTTTTTATGTGAAGCCGAGACTTTCTCTTCCCATTTTCCCCCAAGCCCGCTGAGGAAGCTTCCCGAGGCCGTCATTAATCAAACGCTGCCTAGGGGCAAGGACGTCACCTGTCGATCTCTCCGCACCTCAAAGGATGCTCCCTTCAGAAATCGAAGCGGCGGGGCTTACCCAAAAAAAAAGAGGAACACTCAGCGTGAAAACCAAGTGTTCCAGAGTGACGGAAGATGCAACAAATCCCGTCCCCCGCAAGATGCCCTCTTCCCCCAGCGGTGTCAATGGGTAGCCAAGCCGGGAGAGCTAAGAGGAAAGTTTTTCAGGCTGCCAATGATCTCTTGGCCAGAAGCTAATACTAGGGCACGCCGAATAAAGACATCCCAGGAGAATCTGCGCCCCAGCACTCTGGCTTCCACCCTTGCCAAAACAAAAGAGCCCGCCAACTCTTGCGCGAGTGCCTACTAGTTGCTTTAACTCTGATCCTTCCGCATATTGGGAAGGCTCGAATCCCCAATTAACCTACTACACCCATGAGTAAACTCCTCCCCTGCCCACTCTTCATCGGCGGCGAATGGACGACCGTCTCCGGCGTCCCCACCGTACCAGTTCACAATCCATCCATCGGCGAAGTCATTGCCGAAACCCCACTCTGCGGAGCCGAGGTAGTTGATCAGGCCGCCATGGCGGCAGCAGAGGCCTTCCTCAAGTGGTCTGAGACCCCACCCGTCGAACGTGCTCGGGTACTCTTCAAGCTCAAGGTCATCATGGAAGACCGCTTCGAGGAATTGGCTGAGATCGTCACCCGCGAGCATGGCAAGACCATGGCGGAGGCGCGGGGCGATGTCCGCCGTGGTCTGGAAAACATCGAGTACGCCTGCGGAGCCCCCGGCCTCCTCATGGGAGAGTCGCTGGAAAACGTGGCCCGAGGAATCGACTGCGACTCCATCAGGCAGCCCCTCGGTGTTGTCGCCGGCATCACCCCCTTCAACTTTCCTGCCATGGTACCTCTGTGGATGTGGCCCATGGCGATTGCCTGCGGCAACACTTTCATCCTCAAGCCAAGCGAGAAAGTGCCCCTCACCGCCATCCGTATTGCCCAGCTGGCCGAAGAGGCGGGGCTTCCCCCCGGGGTGCTTAACATCGTTCATGGGGGACGTGAAGCGGTCGACGCTATCCTGCGGCACCCCACGATCAAGGCGATCTCCTTCGTCGGATCAACCCCTATTGCCAAGTACATCTACGAAACCGGCATTGCTCATGGCAAACGTGTTCAGGCGGCCGGAGGAGCGAAGAATTTTGTCCTCATCATGCCCGACGCGGACGTGAGCAACACCGCCACGGGATTAGTCGAATCTGCCTTCGGCTGCGCCGGCGAACGCTGCATGGCCAGCTCCACCGCCATCGCGGTTGGACGGGCCGCCGAGACAATTCTCCCCAGTCTGACCGAGGCGGTTTCCCAGATTCGGGTCGGACCGACCGACCGAGATCCCTCCGCCCAAATGGGGGCAGTTATCACCCGCGAGCACGCCGACCGCGTCTGTGACCTGATCACCCGGGTATCCGATGAAGGGGCCAAGCCTCTCACCGACGGACGGACCACCAAAGTCTCTTCCGCCCCCAACGGCTTTTTTGTGGGACCAACCCTCCTCGACCATGTCCAACCCGAGATGGTAACGATGAAGGAGGAAGTCTTCGGCCCAGTCCTCAATGTCGTCCGGATGGAGAGCCT
Source organism: uncultured Chthoniobacterales bacterium (assembly GCA_964195055.1). Lineage (GTDB taxonomy): Bacteria > Verrucomicrobiota > Verrucomicrobiia > Chthoniobacterales > JACTMZ01 > JACTMZ01. Next base: position 1,922 of record CAXMPH010000019.1, read on the forward strand.
TGATGCGGCCATCACCCTGGCCAACCAATCTCCCTACGGCAACGGAGCTGCTATTTTCACCCGCAGCGGGAAAGCGGCCCGCGAATTCCGCCACCGCATCCAAGCTGGGATGGTCGGGATCAACATCGGTGTCCCCGCCCCCATGGCCTTCTTCTCCTTCAGTGGTTGGCACGCCTCTTTCTTCGGCGATCTTCACGTGCAAGGCCGCGAAGGTGTCGCCTTCTACACCCAGCAGAAGGTGACGACCAGCCGCTGGTTTAGCTTCGGGGAAGAGTCGATCTGGTCAGACAAGTAGGCCAGGGATGGCCGAGGCATTCCCCCTCGGCACCCACGGTCCACCCCAAAGCGGGCCTCACGGTTTCCAACGGGCCAAGCGGAGGGCGTTGGCAATGACGGAAACCGAACTCAGACTCATAGCCGCCCCAGCGACCATGGGACTAAGCAGCCAGCCGGTGAAGGGATAGAGGACTCCGGCAGCAAGCGGAATACCGAGGGAATTGTAGGCCAAGGCAAGGAAGAGATTCTGGCGAATATTGCCCATGATGGCCCGCCCGAGAGAGAAAGTACGTACCACTCCGTCGAGTGAGCCTTGAACCAGAATAAAGTCCGCCGTTTCCTTGGCCACGTCGCTCCCCGCCCCCATGGCGATACTGGCCCTTGCCACCGCAAGGGCAGGGGCATCGTTGATACCATCGCCAGCCATTGCTACAATTTTACCACTATCTTGGAGTGCTTTAATTTCTTTCAATTTATCTTCTGGAAGACATTCTGCTTTAAAAC
>CAXMPH010000019.1:2711-5495 GCA_964195055.1 uncultured Chthoniobacterales bacterium
CCCCTCGCGATCACCCGTGAGCATGACCACCCGGAGGCCGAGAGATTGCAAACTCTCCAAGGCCGCCTTGGCCGATGGTTTGATGGCATCCGCCAGAAGGAAGGTCCCCAGCCAATGCCCATCAGCAACCACATCCATCCGAGAAGAACCACTCTCAGCACCTTTGGTGCCATCGTCCTGCCCCGTAAAAGCGGGAGATCCGATGCGCACCCACAGCCCGTCGATCCGTCCCTCCACCCCACCCCCAGGCGTCGCGACGAAGTCCTCCACCGCCAAGGTTGCTACCCCCTGCGCCTGGGCCCGACGCACTATAGCCGTTGCCAGCGGATGCTCACTTCTTCCCTCCAGGGAGGCCGCGAGGGAAAGCAGTCTCTCCGGAGACACCCCCTGGGCAGTTCGGGTTTCCGTCACCTCGGGGCGCCCCTCAGTCAGAGTTCCCGTCTTGTCGAGACACAGAACGTCGACACCCTGCAAGGCCTCCAAGGCGGCCGGTTTCCGCACCAGCACTCCGGCGCGGGCCGCTCGCCCCACCCCGACCATGATAGCCATAGGGACGGCCAAGCCGATGGCACAGGGGCAGGCAATGATGAGTACGGAAACGGCCGCGGTAAGAGCCATGGGCAAGCTTCCGCCCAAGGTGAACCATCCGACAAAAGCGAGCAGGGCAGCCCCGACTACCGCCGGGACGAAAAAGGAGGCGACCCGATCGGCCACGTCTTGGACCGGGGCATGCCCACGTTGCGCTTGGGCGACCAATTGCACGATCCCGGCTAGAACGGTGGAGGAACCCACCTCCTCGGCCTCCATCTCAAAGCTTCCCCGACCGTTGATGGTCCCAGCTCGCACCGAATTGCCCGGAACAACGTCGATCGGGAGCGACTCCCCGGTCAGCATCGATTCGTCCACCGTGCTACTCCCCGAGAGGACCTTGCCGTCGACGGGCAGCTTGGCCCCCGGACGGACCAGCAAGACATCCTTAGCCACCACCTCGGCCAAAGGGATCTCGAGAAAGGAACCATCTGTCTGCTTTTGCGAGGCCACCTCCGGAGCCAAGTCCATCAGGGCGCGCAAGCTATCTCCGGTCCGGCGGTGGGCCCGCAACTCCATCACCTGTCCCGCGAGAACGAGAGTGATGATCACGGCAGCTGCTTCGAAATAGAGATCATTCCCCACCGTCCAATCCGGCACGATCAAGCCAGCAACGCTGAACCCCCAGGCAGCCAAAGTCCCGATGGCAACGAGGGTGAACATGTTGGCCGAACGATGGCGCAGGGAAGAGACGGCTCGGACGAGAAAAGGCCACCCCACCCCGAAGAGGACCACCGTAGCCAGCACCGCCTGCACCCAGCGCGAGGTGTCCTCCGCGGCCCAATGGGCCAAGGCCGATCCCTCAAACCAATGGGCCATCCCAAGAACAAAGACAGGAAGCGTCAAGATAGCCGCGATAACGAGGCGGCGGGTCATTCCTCGCAACTCCGCCTTATCTTCTCCGGCCTGAGGCACCCCGCTCGCTGCCAAGGCCATGCCGCAGCGCGGACAATCTCCCGGCAGGGCACGGACCACCTCGGGATGCATCGGGCAGGTGTAAGGTGCGGCGGCAAGCTCGGCACCAACGGGCGAAGATGAATCGTGGGAACTGCAGTCGGACATGGAGCCCATCAAAGCTGGCCGAGGCAGAGCGGCAAGCAACTTTCCCAAATATGGCCGAGAAACTTCTCCCCCAACCTTCCCAACTCAAGATGGGCCTGACCGACTCGCCTTGAAGGGGCAGGACGCGGGTGGATGTTCGGGAGCGGCGCGACAAAACTGATTTCGGCCGAGTCCCTTAGCCGCGTAGAGAGCCTGGTCCGCCCTTTCGACCAATCGGGCCACGGCGCCGTGGGGAGAAGGGGTCGCCGAGGCCACCCCGACCGAGACGGTGACAGTGGGGGCGGTGGGGGAACCCTCGTGGGGCAGCCCCAGCTGACGAATGACCCGGACAATATCCGAGGCCACATGATCGGCTCCAGCCGCGTCCGTCGAGCTTAGGAGGACGAGAAACTCCTCCCCGCCCCAGCGGCAAACAATGTCTCCCGGCCGATCGCAATGCCCAAGAATGGCGCGCGACACCACCTCCAGACAATGGTCGCCCGCGGGGTGACCATAGCGATCGTTGAAAGCCTTGAAATGATCGATATCAATCATGAGGACCCCTAGTGGCTTGCCCTCTCGGGCTCCGCGGTCCCACTCCACCGCCAAGGCCTCATCCATCTTTCGCCGATTACCCAGACCGGTAAGGGGATCAGTGAGGAGGAGTTTGCCCACCTCTTCCTGCTTCCGCAAATCTTGGGCATTTTTGGAGAGGGCCAACTCGACCGCAATTTTGAGGTCGCGGGCTCGGAAAGGCTTAACGATGTAACCGAATGGCGAAACGGCCAAAGCCCGAGCGAGGGTGGCCTCGTCGGAATGCGCCGTCAAAAAAACCACCGCGGTATCATGTTGGGCGAGGATCTGCTCCGCCGCCTCGACCCCGTCCCCTCCCTCACCCAGACGAATATCCATGAGGACAAGATGAGGATCTTTCTCCTTCACCTCCTCCAAGGCTGACCCAACCGTATCGGCCGTTCCACAAACCTCGTAACCAAGTTGCTCGAGCTCCATCGCCAGATCCATGGCGGTGATCGCCTCATCCTCGACAATGAGGATCCGCCGGGAAGCTGGGGAGGACGGGTTGCTCATTCTTCCCAGATAATATGGGTTCCCCCTCCATCCGGGGACGAATCGACTTGGCGGCGCGCCTTGATC
>CAXMPH010000019.1:5505-7943 GCA_964195055.1 uncultured Chthoniobacterales bacterium
TAGTCCTTCAATGAGCTGGAGCCCGACCCCGCGATGGGCCGGATCGGGTAGCGGCATCCCCGGTCCATCGTCGCCAATAAAGAGGCGGCAGGAAGACCCCTCCTTCGACAAACGCACCGTGAGGTTTCCCTCGGCGCGGCCGCGGAAGGCGTGCTTGAGCGAGTTGAGGACCAGTTCACTGGCAATCAGAGAAAGGGGGACCGCCTTCTCGACCGAGACCTCCAAGTGTTCCACCGTGATATCGGTGTGCACCTGAGCGTCGTCTTGTCCATTGGACGAGATGATCAAAGCCACCATTTCCCGCAGGTAATCACCAAAATCGATCTGCTCATAACTCCCGGTGGAGTAGAGGCGGTCATGAATCAAGGACATGGCGCGAATCCTCTCCCGACAGGCGAGAAAGACATCTCGCTGGTCCTTGTCCTTGAGCTTGCCCGACTGGATGCTGAGAAGGCTGGAAATGACCTGCATGTTGTTCTTCACCCGATGGTGAATCTCTTTGAGCAAGGTGTCCGACTGGAAGCGCAAGCGCTGCTGCTCCTCCAACTCATGCCTCTCGGTCACGTTGCGGAGAAAGGCACAGAGACGCCGACCGCTGCTGGTGGGAACTGTCCAGAGGACAAGCTCACCCTGAAACTCCGAACCATCCCGGCGCACCACCGTGTATTCCTGAGGGGGCCGCAAACGCTCCTCCGCGGGCGGGGCACAATCCATCAACCCCTGAATGGTTCCATCCACTCCTCGCAAGTTGAAAAACTTATCAACCGGTTGACCCAGGGCCTCGGCGAGAGGAACCTGCAATTCGCCGACAGCACGACGATTCCACTGGGTGATCAAGCCCTGCTGAGAAACCTCGATGAAAGCCTCCGCCGCCGTCTCAACGATGAGCTGGAAGCGGGCTTCTTGCTGAGAGAGAGACTGGTTGCTCGCCGTTCTCTCGGCGTCGAGACGCATAGCATAAATGAGGGCAGCACTGGCCAAGGAGAGCGGCGAAAGCAGACGAACCAAATCCATGTCATAGCCGCCGGGGCGATTAGCCAGCCCGATCAGGCCGACCATCTGATCACCGTAGTACAAGGGAAGACCAAGAAAGGAGCGCATCTCGGGATGCCCCTCGGGCAATCCCCCACGACGCGGATCAACCGACGGGCTATTGGCAATGACCGGCTGGCCCGTGGTAATGGCCGAACCAAAAAGTGTCTTGAGATTGCGAAAGAGGAACCCGGTGGCCTTGCTATCTTCGTACAACTTCCGGGTGGCTTCATTCCAGGAGATGTTGGTAATGGCGTGGGTCTTGAGGTAGGGCTCATTTTTGGCATCGTGGAGGATCTCCCCGATGAATCCGTATTCGCTCCCCGTGAAATCGAGGGTGTCGAGGAGCAACCTATCGAAGAGTTCACTGGGGGCAAGGTGGGCGATAAAGGCCTCCTGGCTTCGCCGCCTAATGTCACTGATCTTTGCCTCTGCCTCCCGCTGCTGGTCCTGCCGCTTGCGCTCGGTCAGATCTCGGGGCACCCCAAGGTAGCCGAACGGCTCGCCCATTTCGTTGCGCAGGGTGGAGACGGTGAGCGAGACGGGGAACCGGGTGCCGTCCTTGCGGACGTAGAGCCACTCCTCCGTGTGAGAGGGTTTGTCGCGGAGAGGCCGAACGAAGGTCTGGAACCCCTCCACCTTCTCCCCGTATTCTTGGGAGAGTTGCTCCGCCCGCTCCGCGACCTCCTTGGGGACATGAAAAATTCCGGGGCTGTTGAGCCCGTTCATTTCTGCGGCAGTGTAGCCGAGCAATTCTTCTGCCGCCGGATTAAATGTTTGGATCGTGCCATCCAAATCGGTCGAGATGATGGCGGTACCGGCGTAGTCGATAATGGCTCGATTGAGAGCGGTGCCAGCGATCAGTTCCCGCCGCAGGTCACCCTGATCGCGGGTCGCTTTGCGGAGTTCGGCCAAACGGATAACCTGCCGCCCGAGAGCGCGCAGAGCACTCCGCTGGGCCTGGGAGAGTTTGCCTGGCTTGTGATCAATGACGCAGAGCGTACCGATATTGTGGTCATCGGCCGTCTTGAGGGGAACCCCGGCATAAAAACGCAAATTCGGTTCTCCGGTTACCACCGGATTATCGGCAAAGCGAGGGTCAAGGGAGGCGTCGGGCACCTCAAAAATATCGTCATCAAGGATCGCGTGGGCGCAGAGGGCGATGTCCCTCGAGGTCTCCCTGACGTCGAGGCCGGTGTGACTTTTGAACCACTGCCGATCGTGGTCAATCAGGGAAATGAGAGCGATGGGAACCTGGCAAATAAAGGATGCCAGCCGGGTGATGTCGTCAAACTCTTCCTCCGCCGGAGTATCGACCAAATCCAGCTCGTCGAGGTCTCGCTGACGCGCGACTTCGCTGGAGGGTAGCCGAGCGGACTCCATGACTGATGAAACTATGCGAGGGG
>CAXMPH010000019.1:7953-11851 GCA_964195055.1 uncultured Chthoniobacterales bacterium
CTGACGAAGCACAAACCTAGCGTAAGCCCTTCTTCTGCAATGAGGAGATGCTTGCCAGAGGCCAAGATTGCCGTGACTTTGGTGGAGATGGAAAACGAGTCCCAGAGCGTGGAGGATACCGGAACGATCGAAGAAAATTTTGAGCGGGTAGCGGAAACGCTGGAAAAAGAGTGGCAGCGCTGCGCCGCGGAGGAGGTTCCCCTCACCCTTCTTCTTTTTTCCTTGGAAAGCCACCTCGGTGGCGAGCCCAAGAAAGAGGAGATAGATATTCTGGAGAAAGGCCTCCTTGTCCACTGCGGACGAGCGCGTGATTTTATTTGCCGTCGGGGATTCGCCGAGTTCGTAGCCATCCTTCCCCATACCAGTCCCTCCGGTGGACTCCATATCGGTCACCAACTCATCGAAACGATCACTCTAGGTTGCCCTTCGCCGGAGAACCCCCGCCTTTCCATCGGAGTGGCGGCGTTGGTTCCTCATCTGGACGCTGACCGCGAGTACCTGCGGAGGCATGCGGAGAGAGCGCTCAAGCAAGCCAAGGAGCAACGAGGAAGCTCCGTCCTCGGGGCAGTCGCCCGAGCAGCGAACGCCACCGAAAAAAGCGGCATTCCGTGGTGGCGTCAACTCTTTGGTCTCGGACCAAGCGTGAAGGCGGCGCGGCGCCAGAGCGACTCCGACTACTCGAAATCCAAGTAGGAGAGCAGGCCCTGCTTGCCTCCTTCACGTCCGAACCCGCTTTCTTTGTAACCCCCAAAGGGACTGGCTGGATCAAACTTGTTGTAAGTTTCGGCCCAGACGACACCCGCTCGTAATTGGGTGGCCAGCTTGAAGACCTTGCTTCCTTTGTCGGTCCAAATCCCGGCACTAAGGCCGTAGGGAGTGTTGTTGGCCCGCTGCAGGGCCTCTTCGGGAGTGCGGAAAGTCATGACGCTGAGGACCGGCCCGAAGATCTCCTCTTGGGCAATCCGGTGAGAGTCGGTCACTCCGGTGAAAAAACTCGGCGCGTAATAAAACCCTTTGGCAGGCAACTGGCAGGGTGCTTGGTAGAGCTCTGCTCCCTCTTTTTCGCCGCTTCCGACCATTTCTCGAATCTTCTCCAACTGCTCGCGGCTGTTGATGGCACCGATGTCGGTATTCTTGTCCAGCGGATCACCCACCCGGAGGGAGGCGAGCCGGTTGCGCAGACGGCGAATGACATCCTTGGCGATTCCCTCTTGGACGAAGAGCCGCGAACCAGCGCAGCAGACATGGCCTTGGTTGAAGTAGATCCCTTGGATAATCCCCTCAATCGCCTGATCGATCGGGGCATCTTCGCAAATGATATTGGCGGCTTTGCCCCCCAGTTCGAGGGTCAGTTTTTTCCGGGTCCCCGCCACCGATTTGGCGATGATCTTGCCCACCTCGGTCGAACCGGTGAAGGCCAGCTTGTTGATTCCCGGGTGGTTGACGATGGCGGCCCCGGTATCGCCAAAGCCGGTCACGATATTGACCACCCCGTCAGGCAACTCGGCCTCGGCAAAGATTTCCGCGAGGTGCATCGCCGTGATCGAGGTCGTCTCGGCCGGTTTGAGGACGCAGGTGTTACCGCAGGCCAGAGCCGGAGCCAGCTTCCACGCCGCCATCAGCAGCGGAAAATTCCAGGGGATGATCTGGCCAGCCACCCCAAGGGAGCGCGGCTTTTGCCCGGGAAAGGCATAGTCGAGTTTGTCGGCCCAGCCGGCATGGTAAAAAAAGTGGGCGGCCACGAGGGGCAGATCGATATTGCGGCTCTCCCGGATCGTCTTGCCCCCGTCGAGGGACTCCAGTACCGCCAGATCACGGATTTTTTCTTGGATGAGGCGGGCGATACGGAAGAGGTACTTGCCCCGTTCCCGCCCGGGCATCTTCCCCCAGACGGTATCGTAGGCCCGCCGGGCCGCTTTGACTGCCTTGTCCACATCGGCGGCATTGCCCCGGGCGATCTCGGAAAGTTTCTCCTCATTCGCCGGGTTGATCGAGGGGAAGTATTTGCCAGAGGTTGGCTTGACGAACTTGCCGCCGATAAAAAGATGGTAGCGCGGCCGGATCTTGATGTCGGTCGTGATCTCGGGAGCGGGGGAATAATTCCAGCGATCACCGAAGCGCAGGACACGCTGAGCCACCGGGGTGACCACCGCATGATCCGGGGCTTTCGGCGAGACCGGGGCTGTCCTCGATGGTTTTTTCTTGGTTGTCTTTTTGGTGCTCATGGCAGGGAAAAGTAGTCATCACTCTGGTAGCAACCGTCCACACCCTTGACGATTTGTCTGAGAATGTCATTGGCCAAGGTACTGGCCCCGAAGCGGAACATCTCTGGGTTGAGCCAGTCGTCTCCGAGGGTCTCTTTGACCATCACCAGATAGTGCAAGGCCTGCTTGGCTGTCCGAATACCGCCCGCCGGCTTCATCCCAATCCGGACACCGGTGGCGAAGAAGAATTCGCGGATGGCTTCCAGCATGACCAAGGTGACCGGCAAAGTGGCGGCGGGGCTGACCTTGCCGGTGGAGGTTTTGATGAAATCTCCCCCAGCCTGCATCGCGATCATACTGGCGGTGCGAACATTGTCGTAGGTGACCAGTTCGCCGGTCTCGAGAATGACCTTGAGGTGCACCTCGCCGCAGACCTGCTTCACCGCAGCGATCTCATCGTAGACCTTGGCAAATTCCCCTCGGAGGAAGGCCGACCGATCAATCACCATATCAATTTCATCTGCCCCCGCTCGGAGAGCCCCGCGGGTGTCATCGAGCCGAGTCTTGAGCGAGGTCTGTCCGCTGGGAAAATACGTGGCCACCGAGGCCACCTTAACCGGTGAATCCTTGAGCAACCCTTTGGCGGTGGCGACCAGCTTGGGGTAAACACACACCGCCGCAACCGGCCCTACCCCGTAGCGCTCGGGGGCAGGACGGATCGCCTTGTGGCAAAGGGTCATCACCTTGCCCGGAGTGTCCCTCCCCTCCAAGGTGGTCAGGTCGAGCATGGAAAAAGCGAGACGCAGTCCCTTCATTTTCGAATCGGCTTTGATGCTTCGCTTGGTGAAGGAAGCAGCGCGCTCCTCGGCCATAATCTGGTCGACGCGCCCGCAGGCAGGTGCCTGCCCTGAGATAGCGAGGGGGAAACTCACGAGAACTTGAAAATATCGCGAAGGAACTGGATCCACAAGTAAAGCATTCCGCGCCAGGAGTAGCGACCATGTCCCTCATCGGCTGGCTGGAGCAGACCCTCCCGCAGATTGTGCTGCATCTGGGTGGCCATATCCCCCTCCACCGCCGCCGGCACCGAGTCGGCATCGACCGGAGAAAGGGTGTCCACTGTCTGCCCCGAATCGGCCAAAAACGATTCATGGGCGAGCACGACCCCATCGAATGGGGTGTCCCCGGCCACCCGATGAAAGTGCACCGAAGGGGCCGTTTTTAAACTCGGAGATACCGGACAATTCCAAGTGGTGAAGACCGCACCCTCGAGGCCCCGCGAGGTCAGGCTGACAAAATGAAACCCCAGTTGGTTTTGCTCCACGTAGGTCACGGTCACCTCTTCCCGCTTCTCCGGATGGGCAAAGAGCCGGAGGAATTGACGGTAGCCTTCCATTTCCCAGCCCAAATCAGAGACGTGCTCGAAGCCAAGGGCCTCGATCTCCCCAGATAGGTCATCGAGCTCGGGGAACATCTCGCGGTGAGGAGGTGTCGTCTGGCGCAATTCCTTGTTTAGCGGCAGGCGTAGCTTACGCACCCGAAGGAGGATCTCGATCCAGGGTAAAAGCAGCCAGGCCCCAGCACAGGCCAGCCCCGCCCAGATATTGCCGGTGAGAAGGTACCCCGCGGCAAAGGTGGTTAGACCAATACAGAACAGGCCGAGCTTCCGCAGCAAGGGATGCCCGTAGCTCAGG
>CAXMPH010000020.1:0-10851 GCA_964195055.1 uncultured Chthoniobacterales bacterium
GAAACGAATGCAAAGCTGTCCCCGCCAAGACATAGAACAGCATAGTCCAGCCAAGGCCGATTTCAACCCGGTCTCCGACAATGTGCAAGAAGGCCAAATCGCTCAATAAGCCAGTGTAGAGAGCGAAGACGAGCATACCGGGAAAGGGTAACCAGAGAGCACCGTAGCAAAAAAGCGAAGGCACCAGAATGATGCGCGCCCCATCGAAAAAGGAAGCTGGGGGGATAAATTCCTGCGCGACCAAAGCAAGGTAGACGGCAGCGAGGAGAACGAGGGTGCGGATCATTTTGTTCCAAGGACGACAAAAACGTCTTCCGAGCGGGAAAAAGTGGCGGCGGGCTCAACGATTGCTTGGCCATCGAGTTCACGCGGTCGGAATTCTTTGATCACTCCCAGGGGAATACCCGCAGGGAAGACAGCGCCGCTAACTCCGGCAGTAAAAACTTTCATACCGGGTTGAAGGTCGGCATCGCGGTTGAGAAAATTAAGAACGAGTTCGGGCGGGGCATCCCCGGTAACTCGGCGTCCGCTAAGAATCCCGTGCTCTTTCGTACCCTCGACTCGAGCAGCTACCTGGCAGTTCTCGTCGGTCAGCAAAAGAACGATCGAAATATTCTTGGCCACCGTAGTGATCCGGCCCACCAAACCCTTAGCAGTCAAAATCGGTTCGGCGGCCTCGACGTCCTCAACAAATCCACGGTTAATTTTCACCGTATTCCACCAAGTGGAGGCATCGCGGCTAATTACCTCGGCAGGCAAGAGGCGGAAAGCGGAGCGCTCGACGTAGTTCAAGGCACCCCGGAGACGATTATTCTCTGTCTCCAAATCACCTAGAAGTTGGACGGTGGCTAGGAGTTCGTTGTTCTGGGAGATCAAAACTGAGTTTTCCACCTCCAATTCGTCGAGGGTCTTGAATCCCTTATTAAGTTTAGAAAACTGTCCACTGATGGCCGAGCCAGCCTTCAGTGCCGGATTGGAAGCATCGAGGAAGCCTCCTTGCCAAGATTTCATCCGCTCAACCGAGAAGCTAAGAAAAACCACAGCAACGAGTACCGCCATCGCCAGCAAGATGAGGTTCAGCTTTTTCATCGGGTCGGGGCCATCAGGCATCCGCGGGTCCGGATGGGCTCGCTCAGTAAGTGGTCCGCAGGTTGTTCTGGGCAATGCTACGAAGCACATCGATCTCGCTGAGGACGCGGCCGGTTCCTTCGGCCACCGCACTTAACGGGTCATCGGCAATGTGAACAGGGAGACCTGTCTCATCACGTAGCAATTGATCCAGACCGCGCAAAAGCGCGCCTCCCCCAGCCAGAACCATCCCACGGTCCACCAGATCGGAGGACAGCTCAGGGGGACAGCGCTCGAGAGTCGTTCGTACAGCATCGACGATGCTATTAAGCGGCTCACTGATGGCTTCGCGAACTTCTTGGGAGGTGAGGGTGATTGTTTTCGGAAGCCCCGCAACCAAGTCGCGACCTTTGACCTCCATGGTAATTTCTTTAGGCAACTTGATCGCAGACCCAAGCTGGATTTTGATATTTTCGGCGGTGCGTTCCCCAATACCTAGATTGAAGCTGCGCTTGAGATACTGGACAATGGCCTCGTCGATCTCATCTCCAGCCACCCGAACACTGCGGCTGAAGACGATGCCCGCCAACGAGATAAGAGCGACTTCCGTCGTGCCACCACCGATGTCGATGATCATATTGCCGGCAGCTTCCTGAATCGGCAGACCCACCCCGATGGCCGCGGCCATGGGTTCCTCAATGAGGTAAACCTCACGAGCCCCTGCGTGGGTAGCAGAATCCTTGACGGCGCGTTTCTCTACCTCGGTGATGCCGGAGGGCACCGCGATAACCACGCGGGGTCGCACCATGCGACGACCTCCATGCGCCTTGCTGATCAGATGGGATAGCATGGCCTCGGTAATTTCAAAATCAGCGATAACCCCATCCTTGAGAGGACGAATGGCCACGATATTGCCGGGGGTACGGCCGAGCATCCTTTTCGCCTCATTGCCGACAGCAAGCACCTTGTTCGAGCCGGCTTGCACCGCCACCACCGAGGGCTCCCGCAGAACAATGCCTTGGTCACGGACAAAAACTAGGGTGTTGGCCGTACCGAGATCGATACCGATATCGCTGGAGAAAAGGCCAAATAACTTTCTGAACATAATGTGGGGTAATTGGCCGGCGGGACTAAAAAGAAAATGAAGAGATTTTATTCTGTAAAACCAATGAACAAAATAAACTTAGCCATGCCCTCAGGGTCAAGAAAATAGACCTTTGCCCAGCAAGGATTAAGACTGAAAAATTGCCCTTGTGGGGCCGCCTACCCCGAAGGAGGCGTCAACCCCCTCTTCCCGAGCCAAACCGCCCCCTTGAGCCACGGAGGGGAAAGATCCCCCCTTTGTAGGTATGAGACAAAAAGACTATAGTTGTATATATATAAATTGTATCGAGACAAATAATAAAGTTATCTAGATCAAGCGAACCAGCTCCCCCGCCTCTGCAGAAACTCTGTCCTATCACAGGATCAGCGGGGAGGGAGGCCTCCGGAAGACTCCAGGTTCACCAGCTGACGGACCATATCCGGCAAATCAGGTGAGACAATAACGCTTTCCGTCGATCCAGCCTCTCGGGCGTAAACATTTCCCTGGGCATCGGTCAGGCCGAACTCAGCGCCAGCAATGGGGTGACCCCCGGCAGGTTCCTCGGCACTATTCTCCGAGAGCCACGCTTGGAAAGTAACTCGCTGGGCCGGAGCCTGTAACCCCGTCTCCTGCGCCCCCGCCGCCGTGCCAAACGAACCAACTCTCGTGGCATTGAAAACGCTAACGAGGTCATCGACTTGATCCGGGTGAAAAATCTCCCCGTCTTGGTTGTCCCGCCAAGCCTGACCGTCCCTCCTTAGCATCCGCCGGCAGCCATACGATTCGAGAACAATGCGATCAACGGTGTCGATATCAACAAAACCAAGGGAGCGATCACGCAATCCCTCGGGGGACACCTGAAAAAGTTGGGCAGCGGCGGCACCAACCCGAAAGGCATCACCACGTGGAGAAAATAATGCTGTAAAATTTTCGCCATCAGGATCGCGGGCGATTTGTAAATCAAGGGCCTCGCCACCGCCTCGCGGGGTCATCGTAATCGTGGCAGTTTGTCCCCGGACCAGCCCAGATATCTCGGGAATGGCAGAAACTGGAGCCAGCCCAGATATGGATAACCCGAGAAGAGCATTGAGAAAATCGCGGACGGCTCGAGGGTCTGCTGAGGCCGCCACCGGTTTTTCGATAATCCAACTCCCACGCTCTCGCCGCACCGTCATGGACCCGTCCGTCCGACGGACAACGAACTTTTCGATATCACCTGCGATCAGATCGGTCAGTCGGGAATCGCGGAAGCTCTCCGTCGGCGCCCCAGCCAGATCGACGATGGTGTCGGGCACCCGCAGGACAGAGGAGTCTCCCCCGATCCGGGCAAATATTTCTCCAGGCAGAGCGCTTTTCGCTCCGAGATCAAGGCGGATAGCACGTGGCCCCCGCAAATCCAGGCGTAGGCGAGGCGAGAGCAATTCGGTCTCTCCTCCGACCGATTCCATGTCTTCTTGCTCATCACGCACCCGCAGGAAACGGACGGCCCGCAGGAGGCGGTCGACCACCTCAGGGTCGGCACGATCGGCCAAGGGAGAGACTAGCCACCAGGTTCCATTAGTGCGCCTGAGGGAGACAATCTCAGCGCCACGGGTGATATCGATCCCCCTGATATCGTCCGAGTTGAAGGCCACCGCGTAGAGACCTTCCTCGGCGGCATCCCGGGTTGTCCCAACACTACCGCGCAACCAAACCAAGCCAACCACGACCGCCAAGGTGACAAAAAACAGTGCGATGGTGGCGCGGGGGTTCACGGATCAGCGGCGCCTGCGCCAGCAGACAATAATTCCGAGGAAGGCGATCGTTCCGGGAATCACCACCAGAACATAGAAAGCGATACGTCCGGTTTCGACATCAGTCAGGTTAAGATTGAAGGCTCGCACATTCTTGGGCGTCACCCCGGTGAGATAAGTCCGGTCGAGCATCCAATTGAGCGAACCGAGAACAAAGTCGAGATTCGGTTCGGTAATCACCCCGTCGGCTACGAATTCGCTATTACCGACCACCACCATCCGAGCAGAGCTAACCTCGATCTGTTCATCGGCCACCCCGCCACGCTCCGCCATGGCGGCAAGGATCAGCGGGGCGGCGGTGTCCTTCGCTTCCTCAAAGACAACCCCCTTATTTTCATCGGTGACGTATTCGGTCTCACCCCAAAATTCTTCCTCCACCATAATCATGGGCTCCACCGAGGTGCCGGGCACCGGATTGAGGGCCAGAGAGCATGTCCCACCAGGCAACATGGCTTCGGCTCCCACGAAACGACGCGTTACTCTGTTGGAGGGAGAAAACTGAGCGGAAACATCACGGAGAATACCGGTGACAAACCCGAGTTGCACCGTACGTAGCACCCGGTCATCGCGTGGAATAATTCCGGCCGAGGCAATCAAGGAACGCAAGCGTGTCATCTCCGGTTCAGGGTTGAGCAAAATCATGAGTCGCCCGTCGCTTTCCCAGTAGTCCTTCAAGGCCTTCGCGGTGGCTGGGGGCAGGTCGTAGCGCGCCCCCATGAGAATGACCCCACCAGCATCGCTTGGCACCGCGCCTTTCAAGCTGAGGTTGAGCGGGACAACCCGTACTCCCTGTTGAGAAATATACTGGATAAGCAGAGAGAGGGTCGACCCCTCTCCAAGGCTCGGTTCCCCCTGACCTTGGAGGAAGTACAGGATCCTTTCCCGCGGTTCGCTCAATTCGATGAGAGCACTGGTGAGCTCTTGCTCACCCTCGAAGGCGACGACCCGAGGAGGTTCGCCGGAGAGCTGGGGAAGCAGGTCGTACTCAGCCATGTCCACCGCACGGATTTGCTTTGAACGTCCCTCCATTTCGATAATGACAATATTCTCCTCCGCTCCGAACCCGAACTCGGACTGAAGCTCTCGAGCCCGACTGAGATTGCGCATCGGATCGATCAATTCAACGGTCAGCTTGTCCCCCGCAGCAAACTGGTACTCCTTGAGCAGATTGAGGACATCTCCATAGACCTCGAAGCCCGGGGCCGTCGCGGTAGGTGAAAAGAAAAGATAGACCGTAGCCGAGTTCGGCAGCTGCTCCAGAACATCCCGAGTCTGATCGCTCAAAGCGTATTTCTGAGCAGGAGACCAGTCACCACGGAAGTAGTAATGAAAGCCGGCGTAGTTGACCGCAAGAAGGAGGATAGAGGCCATGACGACTTGGGCGGCAACCCCCAAGCGGATACTGGCCCGGCGACGCGATGATTCCTCAGGTGCCACCATGTTAGTTGCGCCAGCGGCGGGATTGGAAAACGTGGAAAGTGAGGAAGAGCACGAAAGCGGTGAGGGAGAGATAGAAGACGAGAGGGCGTGAATCGAAAAACCCGCGCGAAGCCTCGCTCATGTGCTCCAAGGCAGAAAAGTAACCCGTCATGACCCGCAGCGTCGGCGTCACACTGAGAAGAAAAAACGAGAGCAAGCCGGTAAAAAACAGAAGGGTGATCACGCTAAAAGACATAATAGCGGCCACAACCTGATTGCGGGTCAAGGCGGAGGCCAGACATCCAAGCGACAAATAAAACATCCCGAGAAGAAGAAGGATGGCGTAAGCCCCGAGGTAAGGCCCAGAAGCTCCGGCAGCATCGAGACGGGTCACCAGATTGAAGACGACAAAATAGAGGAGGCTGGGCAACCAGAGGACGACATAAAAGAAGAGAGCGCTGCCATACTTGGCCAAGACGACCTGACTGTCGCGCACCGGGGCAGTCATCAGTGGTTCAATGGTACCCATTTTGTATTCCTCGGAAAACAACCGCATGGTGATAAGCGGAAAGATGAGGACAAATCCGAACCAGAAAAACACCGTATTAAAAAAGGCTTCTACCACGGTAACCTCGCTGGGACCGCGGTTGAGGGCAGCTACCCCAGCGTAAAAATTAAAACCGGTGAGGAGGAGAAAGAAAAACCAAACAACCCAAGCCACCGGGGAGAGAAAATAAGCGCGAATCTCGCGATTGAGGAGAGTGAAAAAATTCATCAAATTTCTCCAGATTGGGTAATTTCGGTAAAGACCCGCTCAAGACTGACCGCCTCGCGCCCCAGTTCTCGCAGCGGCCAGCCGCGTTGCGCCGCCATCCGGGCGACAGCCTCACGGGCGTCATGATCGGCATCGGTGCGTAAGACGCAAGACAGCCAGCCATCTCCGAGATGATCCAACTCAGCTTTGCGCACACCGTGAAGAGCGAGAAGAGCTTTTTCCACCTCGGGCGCTTCCGCCCGGATCTGGGCGGTAATACCTCCGGCGGTGCGCATGTGCCCGGCCAAGGCGGCTGGGGTATCAGAGGCAACGATGCGACCTCGATCGAGGATAAGAACACGGCTACAAGTCATCTCAACTTCGGTAAGAATATGGGTCGAGAGGAGAATGGTGTGGCGCTGGCCGAGATCGCGGATGAGTTGGCGGACCTGCCGGATCTGATTGGGGTCAAGTCCGATAGTCGGTTCATCGAGAATGAGAAGGTCTGGGTCATGGATCAAGGCATCGGCCAAGCCCACCCGCTGACGGTAGCCTTTGGAAAGAGCCCCGATGAGCTTCTGCTCCACCTCCCGCAGATTACAAAGTTCCTTCACCGCGTTGACCCGCTGGCGGTTACGACGACCCCGAACCCCTTTGAGGGCAGCACGATATTCGAGATACTCTTGCACCCGCATCTCTGGGTAAAGCGCCACATTTTCCGGCATGTATCCGACCCGCGAGCGCACCTCATGCGACTGGCTGGCTACATCAAATCCCGCGATCGAAGCTCGGCCACTCGTGGCCGGCATGTAGCACGACAAAATACGCATAGTTGTACTTTTGCCGGCGCCATTGGGGCCGAGAAAGCCGACAATTTCACCTTTTTCTACGGTAAAACTCAGGTCCTTCACCGCCGTGACACCGGCATAGGTTTTCGTCAGTCCTTCAACCTTGATCATAGTACAGGGAACTCCCTCAAATCAGCGAGGCAGTCCAATTAGACATTTATGGGGCGATTGAGCGACGCTGGCAAGAAATGGGAACGTCCCTCGCCACAGAAAAAGATTTCGGGAGAGGTGACTGCGTATTGCCATAGCCCAAACTTCATGTTGGTGTTTTGACATATACATGAGCCAATCGCTGTCGGGAAACTGGAACTCCAAATTACTCGAGGAAAATTACGAGTGCTGGAAGCAAGATAAAGAATCCGTACCAAAGGAGTGGAACGCTTTTTTTGAAGGATTTGAACTTGGATTGACCCAATCCGAGGATCTTCTCGAGGGGTCGCACGCGACGGGGCCAGAAGACGAAGCCCTCGAGCGACGGGCCGATTCCCTCGTCTATTCCTACCGGACTTTAGGCCACACCGTGGCACGACTCGATCCGCTGGCGAGCAGTCCCTTAGAAAACCCCCTCCTCGCACTCAAGCAGATCGGCTTCACCGAGAGCGATCTCGAGCGCACCGTCTCCTCAAAATATTTTCGGGACGGCAAATCCATGCTCCTGCGCCAGATGCTGTCTGAATTGCGCTCAATCTACAGCGACACCATCGGCATCGAGTTCATGCACATTCAGGACCCCCGGGTTCGCAACTGGATCAGGGACCGCATCGAAAACCGTGGCAGGGAAAACAGAAAAGACCCCGAACTACACCGAGCCATTCTACGCCAATTGTACGAGGCGGAAACTTTCGAGCACTTCCTCCACACCCGCTACGTCGGACAGAAGCGATTTTCTCTTGAGGGAGCGGAATCTCTCTTGGTCATTCTCGATACTATCCTTCAGCGCTGTGAACAATGTGGAGTAGCCGAAATCGTTATGGGGATGGCCCATCGCGGGCGCCTTAATGTCTTGGCAAACTTCCTCAACAAACCCCTCACCGTGATTTTTAATGAGTTCTCGGAGAACTTCATTCCCGACGTCGTCGGAGGCAACGGGGATGTCAAATACCACCTTGGTTATGAGTCCAAGCGCAAGACAGCCACGGGCTATGAAGTCGGAGTCAGGCTGGCTCCCAATCCCAGCCATCTCGAGGCAGTCGATCCCGTTGTCGAGGGGATGACGCGGGCGCGACAACGAATCCTCGGGGACAGCGAAAAACGCCACAAGGTCCTCCCACTTCTTCTCCACGGCGACGCCGCCTTTGCCGGACAAGGCATCGTGGCAGAGGTCTTCAATATGTCGCAACTTCCGGGGTACCGCACCGGAGGCACCCTCCACATCATCGTCAATAACCAAATTGGTTTTACCACCCTACCGGCCGATGCTAGGTCGAGTTTGTATGCCACCGATGTGGCAAAAATGATCGAAGCTCCCATCTTTCATGTTAATGCGGAGGATCCTATCGCGGTCGCTACGGTAACGCAGATCGCTCTCGATTTCCGCCAAGAATTCAAGCGCGACGTGGTTATTGACCTTTTCTGCTACCGACGGCACGGGCACAACGAAGGAGACGAGCCCGCCTTCACCCAACCGCACCTCTACAGCACGATTCAGAAGCTACCACCCCCAAGCGAAGTTTTCGTCCGGGAACTGGAGACTCTGGGAACCGTAGCCCGGAAGGAGGCCGAGGTGATTAAAGCCGAGGCGGCGAGTGATCTCGAGGAGGCTTTTAATATCGTCAAGAAGGCGGAAAGCGAACGGCAAGAGGGAGGAAGTTTCGCTGGCTCAACCGCGGTATTCCAGCCACCCTACTCCTACAATCCAGTCCGCACTGGGATCAGCCAGAGGATGTTGCACGAGATTGTGGAGGGATTGTGCCGCGTCCCAGAGGACTTTCATCTCTTGCCCAAGGTGCGCCGCATGCTCATTGACCGCCGTCTCGATATCCTCCGGGATGGAGGCCCCTATGACTGGGCCTTTTCGGAGTCCCTGGCTTTCGGTTCCCTCTTGATCGAGGGCACCCCAGTGCGCCTCTCCGGCCAGGATAGTCGTCGCGGCACCTTCAGCCAGAGGCATTCCACCATTTACGATGCGGAGAAGCGGGCGGAGTACATTCCCCTCAATGATCTGACACCAAAGCAGGCACGTTTCTGCGTCTACAACAGCCTCCTTAGCGAAGCCGCCGTACTCGGGTTTGACTACGGCTACTCCCTCGACTACCCGTCAATGCTTTGCCTCTGGGAGGCTCAATTTGGAGACTTTGCCAATGGGGCACAGGTCATCATTGACCAATTCATCGCCTCGGCTGAATCGAAATGGCAGCGACCCAGCTCCCTCGTCCTTCTTCTTCCTCACGGCTACGAAGGGCAAGGACCGGAACACTCCAGCGCGCGTTTGGAACGCTTCCTTCAACTGAGTGCGGATAATAATATGCAGGTCTGCAACCTAACGACCCCAGCGCAATATTTTCACGCCCTCCGGCGTCAGATACACCGAGACTACCGCAAGCCTCTGATTATCATGACCCCGAAAAGTTTGCTGCGTCACCCTCTCGCCGTCTCCACCCAGACAGATTTTACTAAGGGGCGATTCTACGCCATCCTCGCTGATCCACTGCCGGAAAAACGTGAATTGGTCGAGCGAGTTATCCTCTGCTCCGGCAAGGTGTATTACGACCTCGCAGCCAAGCGCGAGGCACTCGGGGCACTCCATACTGTCCTCATCCGGATCGAACAACTTTACCCATTGCACACCGAAAAAATTAAGCGCATCGCGGACTCCTGTCCCAACTTGAAACACATTGTCTGGTGTCAGGAAGAACCTAAAAATATGGGAGCCTGGTCCTACATCGCCATGCGGTTGCGAGAACTCTTTGGCGAGAGAATCCACTACGCTGGGCGAAGGGAAAGCCCCAGTTCAGCAGCGGGCTCACTGGCCATCCACCGCCAGCAGCAAGAGGAACTCGTCAACCAAGCCTTCCAAGTTTAAGGTCTTCCGTTGATGAACGCCCCAATCAAAGTTCCCGCAGTCGGTGAGTCCATTTCTTCCGGGATCATTTCCCTCTGGCACAAAGAAGAGGGAGATTACATTCGAGCCGGCGATCTCATTTTTACCTTAGATACCGACAAAGTCTCAACCGAGGTAACGGCTCAATCACCCGGCCTGCTCCGTATCAAGACCCCAGCCGATAGTGAGGTAAAAATTGGCGAAGTCGTAGGCGAAATCGAGGAATCCCCTGAACCATCGGCTAAGCCCCCCGAGGCAGCCCCCATTCCCGCGACCGACCTCGCTCCTCCGGTTCCTCCCGCGCCTGCTTCAGCCGAGGCCGAGAAAGCAGCCCCAGCGAAAAAAATTACGGCCACGGCTCCCCCCACTCCTCCCTCCGCCCCGATCGAATTGGCAGCATCCGAACGTAGGGTCAGCCGAAAAAAACTTTCCCCACTGCGCCGAAAAATCTCCTCGCAACTTGTTTCGGCCCAGCGAAATGCCGCCATCCTTACCACCTTCAACGAGTGCGACATGTCGGCCCTGATGAAGCTGCGGACAGACCTACAGGAGAGTTTTCAGGCCAAATACGCGATCAAGCTCGGCTTCATGTCCTTTTTCATCAAGGCCGTTGTCGATGCCCTCCGCGAGGAACCTCAAATCAACTCCCGCCTCGACGGCGATGAGCTAATCCAAAATCATTTTTACGATATCGGGGTGGCCGTGGGCACGGAACGCGGATTAATTGTTCCGGTCATACGCGATGCCGATCGGAAGACCTTTCCCGAACTGGAAAACGATCTAGCTTACTACGCTAAACAAGCACGCGACGGGGCCATCACAATCGAGGATCTTCAAGGTGGTGT